>JAGQJJ010000219.1 GCA_020430675.1 Myxococcales bacterium | reverse complement strand
CGACCGAGCGCACCGCGTTGGCGCACATGCCTTCAACCGTCGTGTGTTCGAGGATGCGGTCGCCCATCACCGTGATCAGGCCGAAGCGCGCCGTGGCCGCCCAGACGCGGCCGGCGTCGTCGACCGCCAGCGAACGCACGGAATAGGTCCGGTTGAGCAGGCGCAACCGCCCGCCGTGCATCCAGCCGAAGCCATGGGTCAGGCCGACCCAGACGCCACCGGCGCGGCGCGGCGCCAGCGCGGTGACGCCCGCGTCGAGGGGCGGCACGATCAAGCGCTGCCAACGGCCGTCGGGCCCCGGCGGCTTCCACGCGATGCCGCCCCGCATGCCGACATAAGCGGTGCCGTCGGTGGCCAGCGCGATCGCGGTCGCGTCTTCATGCGGCGCGTCGCGGGCCTCCTCGAAGGTGACCGCGCCGCCCGGCCGCGTCCAATGCAGCACGCCGCTCGGGCCGATGGCCCACACCGCCTTGGCGTTGGTCGCCACCGCGGTCACGTTCTCCAGATCGGAGGCAAAAACCCACTCGGACTTGCGCGCCGGCGGCGGCGGCGGCGAGTCCAGGTTCAGCTTGGAAGCCGGCGGCGTGTGCACGCAGCCTTGGGCGAGCAGCGCTGCCGCGCAGGCGAGAGTGGCGAGGACGATCTTCATGGCGGCCTCCGGTCGCAGGTCGGTCCCTGGCGTATCACAGGCGCCCAACGCGACCAATCGGATCTTCGACGAATGGATCGAATCCTGCTACGGAAGGCCGCGTGACACCCCGGGTGTTGTTTGCGTCACGATCTGCACGCTCGGCGTCTGGTTCAGAGACGAATTGAGGAGCTGCCCGCGTTGAAGGCCGCCCTGCCCCTGCTGCTCGGCCTGCTCGTCGCGACACCCGCGGCGGCGCATCGCACCTCGGCGCCCTCGCGCGCCGAGCTGACCGACGAACTCCGTGGAATCAATCAACAACTCGATTATGCCCGCCGCCGGATCGACCTGACTCTCGACGCCGATCCCACCTCGGCGCTGACGCTCCTGCATCGCGCGCAGGTCGATTTCTTCTCGGGCGATCCGGCCCGCGCGGCGGCGCGGCTGCTCGATCTGCTCTCGCGCCCCGGCTTCGCTGATCACGCGGCCCGCGCCGATGCGTTGAGCTGGCTGGGCGAATCCCTGTGGGCCCTGGGGCTGCAACGGGCCGCGCGCCAGCATCTGCGCGAGGCGGTCGACGCGCCCAAGCAGACCCCGTCGGCCTTTCAACGCCGCCTCGCCGCGTGGCTGGAACGCGCCGGCCCCGAGGCGTCGACCGAGGGCCTGCGCCTGCTCTGGCGCCGCGCCCAGCTCACCGACCAACCGCAGAACGCCCGCGTGCGCTACCTGTTCGGCCGGGCCTTCTACCGCGCTGGCGCGCTGGGCGACGCCGAGGGCGCGTTTGCGTCGGTGCCGCCGGGCGGCCTGCCCCATCTGCGCGCCCGCTACTTCCTCGGCGTGCTCGCCCTGCGCCGCGACGACCTCGACGCGGCAGCGACAGCCTTCGAAGAGGCGCGCGCCGCCTGGACGGCGCAGATGGCGGCGCTGCCGGCGGCGCCCCTCGACCTCGATGACATCGACGAAGACGGGCCGGCCCGCGAGGCGACCGAGATCGATGTGCCCGCGCCCGCCGATGACAAAGCCGCCGAACACCTCGAAGCGCTGCACCGGCTGGGCGCGGTGATCCACCTGGCGCTCGCCCGGCTCGCCGCCGCCCAGGGTGAGCCCGAGCGGGCATGGACCCTCTATCGGCGCGTTCCGCCGGGCGATCCCGACTTCGAAGCCGCCATGGAAGAGGCCGTCTTCGTGCTGCTGCAACGCGACGCGCATGACCGCGGGGTGCGGGTGCTCGACCAGCTCGTCGCCCAACAGACGCCCGGCCTGCGCGCGGCGCGGCTGGCGCTGTGGCGCGCGCAGTTGATGGCCCAGGGCACGCGCTATGAAGACGCGCAGGCCGCCTATCAGGCGCTGGACGATGAGTTCGCCGGGCGCCGCGCCGCGCTCGACGCGGCGTTGGCGGCAAAGCCCGACGCGCTGAACGACGCCACCCTCGCGTGGAACGCGCCCCGCGACGGCGAGCGCGCCCAGGCGGTCGACGCCGAGCTGGCCACGCAGACCAAGGCGCTGGCGGAAGCCGCCGAGATGGCGCGGGCGCTGGCTGCCCTCAGCACCGACGCCGCCCTGCCCGCCGTGCGCGACGGTCGCGCGCTCACGATCGCGCTCGCCGAGCAGCTTGTGCGCTTTGACGCGCGGTTGAGCGAGGCCGAAGCCGCCGCCCACCGCGAGTCCGACACCGCCGACGAGCCCCACGGCGGCGGCCCGCCCGCTTCGGTGCACGATGTCGAGCTGTTGCGCGCAAGCGCCACCCGCATGCGCGGCCGGCTCGGCCGCTTCGAGAAGCAGCTCGACCGCTACAGCCGGTCGATGCGGCAGCGGCTCGACGCGGTGCTCGCCGCCGAGCAGCCCGCGCTGGCCCGCCTTGAAGTGCGGCTGGCGGCCGAGCAGGCCGCGATGGGGCGCCTCGCGGGCGAGATGCGGAACACGGCGCGCGAGAACCTCGAGACCGCCGCCGCCGAGGCGGTTCTGGGCCAGGTCGAGATCGCGTGGTGGCGCAAAGAAGAGGTCAGCCGCCAGATTCGCGCGGCCGCCCAGGCCCGGGACGCCGCACAGCAGACCCTCAGCGCGCCCGAATCGGCGCCCACTCCCGCCCCGATCCCGGACGCGGCGCCGACTGGCGAGCCACCGCCCGCCGACGAGCCGCCGGTCGACCCCACCAACCCCGGCGGCATCGCCCGCCTGCGCTGACCGTGCCCGGCCGCCGCCAGCGAGAGACCGCCACCGGCGGCAGCACAAGCGCAAGCGACCGGCCGCTTCCGGCATCTGGCGCCGGCCGCGGAGCGTGGTAACGTACGCCCCGAATGCGCGTATCTAGCCCCGAGACGGTGGAACGCATCGCCGACGCGATGGCGCGTTATGCCGACGGTGACCCGGCGGGCTTCCATGAGGTCTACGAGGCCCTGGCCCCAGTCGTCATACGTTGCATGCGACGCTGGATCGCCGACGGCGCGCTGGCCGAGGATCTCGTGCAGGAGACCTTCCTGCGCGTGCATCGGGCGCGCGACCGCTACCGCACGGGCGCACCGGTCGGCCCCTGGGTGCTGACCATCGCCCGCCGGCTGGCCATCGACGCGCTGCGTCGCCGCGGGGCGGCCCGCGATGTGCTGACCAGCGAGGGACGCCTGCCGGAGCCCGGCGAAGCGCCCCCCGAACCCGAAGAGGACGAGGCGCTCATCGCCGAGGTGCGCGCCGCGGTGGCCGATTTGCCGGAGAGCCTGCGCGTCGTGGTCGCGATGCACAAACTCGATGAAGTGCCGCTCGCCGAGGTGGCGGCGGCGCTGGGGCTGCGCGAGGGCGCCGTCCGCGTGCGCGCCCATCGTGGCTACAAGCGCCTGCGCGACGCGCTCGAGGGCTGGTTTCGTCGGGAGGCGCCGTGATGTCGACCGCCGCGTCCCCCGATCCGATGCGCCCCGACGCCGCCCTGCTCGCCGAGATCGACCGCGACCTCGGCGCGCTGGCCCGCGCCCGCCGCTGGCGCACGGCCATCTTCATCGTCAGCGCGGGGGCGATCGTCGGCGGCGTGGGCACCAGGCTCGGCATGCACGACGGGCACTTCATCGGCGCCGGCTGCGGCGAACCGCTGCACGGCGTCTTCATGGGCGCCTTCGCCGCCATCGGCCTCGCCCTGGTCGCGCTCGCCTTCGGCCTGATGCTGCCCCGCGGCCAGGTGGTGCGCCCCGCGCCCATCGTCGGCGCCTTCGCCGCGCTGGCCGTGCTCTCGGGCATGGCCGCCGCCTTCGAGAGCCCCGCCGGAGCGCTCTGGCATGGCGTCGCCTGCCTGGGCACCGGCCTCTTCGCCTCGACCTTGCTGCTGATCGCCGCGCTCGCCGCCGGCCGCCGCGTGATGCGGCGCCACGCGCCGAGCGGCCTGCTCTTCGGCGTGGGCATCGGCACCCTGAGCCTCATCCCGCTCAGCCTCGCCTGCCATGACGCCTCGCTGCCGCACCTGATGATCTGGCACGGCGCGATCCCGCTCGTCGCTGGCGGCCTCGCGGCGCTGGTCTGGCGGTTCGCCCGGCCGCGCTGACGACCTCTACAAAATGAGGTGATCCTCGGCGAGCGCGGCGTTGATGCGGCGCAGCAAAGAGGCGGGCGGCTCGACAAACTCGATGCCCAAGCGAACATCCTCGCCATCGCTGCGCGCGCTGCGCACATGGGCTTCCAGCGTCAGGCGATCATCGGGAAACGCCAGGTGCACCAGCAACGGACTGTGCACCGAAGCGGCGTCGACCTCGGCGATCATCACGCCGAGCCCGCCCATCGACAGGTCGAGGCCCCGCGCCGGGAAGAGCGCGTCGTCGACCTCAAGCATGACCCGCGCGCCGAGCACGCCATCGAGCCGCAGGTGCTGCCGCCCTGGCGAGAAGACGACGCGCTCCGGCGCGCGCAGGCTCGCCATCAGGCCGCCTTCGGTCTCTTCGACCAGCACCACCGAGGTGCGAAAGCCGGTGTACCGATAGCCCTCGTGAAAGCTGACCGCGACGCCATCGCCGTGCCGGACGCGCGTATCGGGCGCGAGCCGCACGACCAGGCGCGAGACCATCTCGCCCGTCTCGATCACCCCGCTGTCGACCGCGATCATCACCTCATGGCGCACGAGCCCGTTGGCCACCTGGCTCAACGTCACCGGATCGTCGGCTTCGTCGGCCCCGGGCAGGTCGAAGAGAAACGGATCGAATGCCTCAGCGGGCGAGCGGCTCATGGCCTCCTCAGCGCGTTGATCGAGCGGGCGGTTCCCCAAAGCGCGCGCGCCGCAGGCACGGCGGCCGGCGGCGATGCATGCGCGGCTTGAACGGTGACGGTGCGCGCGGCAGCGCCCGCTCGATCGGTCCTCGGGCGGCATCTTGCCATGAAGCGCGGGGCCCCGGCGACCCCCCTTGCGGCTCGGGGCATGAGGCATTACCACTACGCCGAACCCGGGGTCAGGAGCACGGCGTGGACGCAGTCTGGTGCGAGGTCGATGTCGAGGCGCTGGCGGCCAACGTGGCGACCTTCCGCCGCCTCGTCGGCGAGGACGTCCTGCTCGCCCCCGCGGTCAAGGGCGGCGCTTATGGCCATGGCCTGCTGCTGGCGGCCCGGGCCTTCCTGCGCGGCGGCGCCGACTGGCTCTGCGTGCACCAGATCGAAGAGGTCCGCGCGCTGCGGCAGGCGGGCATCAACGCGCCGATCCAGCTTCTCGGGCCGGTGCTGCTGGCCGACCTGGCCGAAGCGGTGGCGCTCGACGCGCGCCTCGTCGTCTACAACCCCGAGACCATCGACCGCCTCGCCGCCCTCGGGCAACCGGCGCGGCTGCACCTGAAGATCGAGACCGGCAACCATCGCCAGGGCCTCGAGCACGAGGCCGCGCTGGCGCTCGCCGCCCGCATCGCCAAGGCGCCCGGCCTGGCGCTCGAAGGCGTCTCCAGCCACTTCGCCAACATCGAAGACACCACCGACCATCGCTACGCCCGCCAGCAGCTCGCTCGCTTCGAAGCCACGGTCGAGGCCCTGCGCGCCGCCGGCCACGCGGTGCCCATCCGCCACCTGTCGAATAGCGCCGCCGCCCTCCTCTGGCCCGACCGCTGCTTCGAGATGGTGCGCATCGGCGTCGCGGGCTATGGCCTGTGGCCCTCAAAAGAGACCCGCGTCGCCGCCGCCCTCGCCGGTCGGGGCGACATCGCGCTGCAGCCGGCGCTGACGTGGAAGACCCGCATCGCCCAGCTCAAGACAGTGCCCGAGGGCGCGTTCATCGGCTACGGCTGCACCTATATGACCACCCATCGCACGCGGCTCGCGATTCTGCCGGTGGGTTATTACGACGGCTACGACCGCGGCCTGAGCAACCTGGCGCACGTGCTCATCCGCGGCCGGCGTGCGCCGGTGCGCGGGCGCATCTGCATGAACCTCACCATGGTCGACGTGACCGACGTGCCCGACGCCGCGCTTGAAGACGAGGTCGTGCTGCTCGGCGCGCAGGGCGACGAGGTCATCGCCGCCGAGCAGCTTGGCGACTGGGCCGGCACGATCAACTACGAAGTCGTCACGCGCATCGGCGGCCATCTGCCCCGCGTGCCCGTATGCGGCGCGGCGGTGAGCGCGCCCGCCGACGCGGTCTATCGCGCCCCGCGGCGCTGATCGGCCGCGGTGCCGCTCAACCGAGCCGGCAGCGGGCGCATCGGCGGTCGACGGCGCCGCCGCACCGGCGCGCCCCAGACCAGCAACAGCAGCCAAAACGGCACCAGCGCCAGCGCCAGCGCCCGCGCGTTCAGGCCGGCGCGCACGCCGGTGTCCAGGAAGTACAGGGCGGTGCTCGGCGGCAGCTGCATGTGCTCGCGGTACAAGCGCACGAACGGGCCCTCGACCTGCCCCTCGGCGCTGGTCTGCACGGTGCGCACGTCGGTCCGCAGACGGCCGGTGACCACCACCGGCGTCGCCGGCGGCGTCTCGCGAGTGATGACCAGCAGCCGCCCCTCATAGGCGTCGAGCGGCACCAGGAAGCGGTCACCGTCCTCGCCGCCGATGCGGTACAGCGCCTCCAGAAGCGGGCGCCCCTTGGCGGTGTAGAACCCGGCGGGCGGCGGCTCGGCCGAGCGCAGCAGCGCGTCGGGGGTCAGCAGCGGATAACCGGCCACGCCCTGCCGGACGGCGGCCACGGTGCCCCACAC
>JAGQJJ010000218.1 GCA_020430675.1 Myxococcales bacterium | reverse complement strand
CTTTGTGGTCGAGGACGCGCCGCCCGAAGCGACCGCGCATGCGGCGACCCCGGCCTTCTCGTGGCGGTTCTGAGATGAGCCGATCTCTGCTGCTCGCTGCCGCGCTGCTCGCCGGCTGCCTCGAAGCGCCGGTGTTGCGCGCCTGCTACGCCGACCCCGATTGCCCCGCGGGCCAGGCATGCGTCGCCGGCGCCTGCGCGGCGGTTGAGGGGCCCGACGCGCGCCGCATCGATGGCGGGTTGGATGGGACGCCACCGCCGGATGCCGCGGCCGATGCAACGCCGCACGCGACGACCGACGCGGCGCGTGATCAAGGGCCGCCCGATCGGCCCGATGGCGGCCCGCCACCGGTCGTCTGCCACGCGGGCACGCGGGTCCGCATCGCCAGCGTGGCCGATCGCATGCCGCCCGCCGGGCTTCGGCTCGATGACGGCCGCCTCGTGCTCACCTGGTCCGGCGCCGATCCGCCGGACGCCGACCCCGGCACCGGCCTCTCGGTGACCTGCATCGCGCCCAACGACATGGGCGCCCTGCCATCGCTCTACTTCGAGGTGCCGCCGCGCCCGGTGGACCAGCGGCCGGCCATCGCGCGCATCGGCGACACCGTCTTTGTCGGCTGGGTGGTGCTGCCCGCGCGCGAAGGCGCGCCGGATGAGGCGCCGGCCGAGCTGCATCTGACGCGCTTCGACACCGCCGACGGGGGCTGCCGGCGCATCGACGACCGCATCCTGATGACCTCGCCGCGCTTTGACAGCGTGTCGCTCGCGCCCTACCAGGACCGGCTGGCGCTCGGCGTCGTGCTCGACACCGATGACGTCTCCGGCCGCCTGCAAATCCTGGTCGCCGACGCAGGGGGCAACTTCCCGGCGCCGGTCGATGAGTTCGACGCCGAGGGCGTCGGCGACTCGATTCACCTGATCGCACACCCGATGGCCGGCTTGTTGGCAGTCTGGAGCGCCTGGTACGATCAGGTCTTCCAAGACGACCTGCAGACGGCGCGCATCGAGACCAACGCGGCCTCACCTTTTGGCGAGCGGCTGACCGAGCTGATGGGGCCGGTGCGCGCCGACCGACTCTTCGCCGCGCCCGACGCCGTCTGGATGCTGTGGCAGCACCTGCCGGTCGAAGACGAGCCGCTCGACCTGCACCTGAGCCGCTTGTGGCCGCGCGAGCCGGCCCCGGTGGACGTGATGGTGGCGTCGATCGGCCTGCTCGGCGGTGGCAACCCGGCAGGCGGTGTCTGGCACGCGGGCTTCGGTGAGCTGGGGCTGGCGTACACCGTCGAGACGGGCGTCAACGAGATGCGGGTCGCTTTTGCGCGCTTCGACGCTGCCGGGCAGCCGCTCTCGGACCCCCTCTTCCTCTCGCCCGAGCGCCAGCACAGCACCGATCCGCTCGTGTTCGCCACGCCGTCGGGCTACCTCGTGGTGCACGCGCGCGATTATGGCGGCGACGGCCTTTACCTCGTGCCGATCGACTGTCAGGCTGAACCGGGAGACGCACCATGAGCGATCTGGCCGCCTTTCACGCCGCGCTTCGCCAGGGGTTGCCCACGACGCTGCCCCAAGCGCCGCCGGTGGAGGCGGGCGTCGATCGCGCGCCGGCGCGGCATCCCGAGCTGAGCGCCGCCGAGCGCGCGCTCGCGGTGCGCAATGCGCTGCGCTACTTCCCGCCCGAGTGGCACCCCACGCTGGCGCCCGAGTTCGCCGCCGAGCTGGCGCGCCACGGCCACATCTATATGCACCGCTTCCGGCCGGCCTATGCGATGCACGCCCGGCCCATCGATCACTACCCGGCGCGCACGCGGCAGGCGGCGGCCATCATGTTGATGATCCAGAACAATCTGGATCCGGCCGTCGCGCAGCACCCCTACGAGCTCGTCACTTATGGGGGCAATGGCTCGGTCTTTCAGAACTGGGCGCAATACCTGTTGGCGATGCGGCTTTTGGCCGAGATGACCGAGGAACAGACGCTCGTGCTGTACTCGGGCCACCCGCTCGGCCTCTTCCCATCCCATCGCGAGGCGCCGCGCGTCGTGCTGACCAACGGCATGGTCATCCCCGAGCACACCAGCCTGCCCGAGTTCGAGCGCTTCAACGCGCTAGGCGTGACGAGCTACGGGCAGATGACCGCCGGCTCGTTCATGTACATCGGCCCGCAGGGCATCGTGCATGGCACCACGATCACGCTGCTCAACGCCGGGCGCCTGTACCTGGGCACCGGCGAAGAGGGCCTGCGCGGCAAGGTGTTCGTGACCAGCGGTCTCGGCGGCATGAGCGGGGCGCAGGCCAAGGCCGCGGTCATCGCCGGCGCGTTGGGCGTGGTCGCCGAGGTCAACCCGGCCGCGCTCAAGAAGCGCCATGCGCAGGGCTGGGTGACCGAGGTCGAGACCGACGCCGACCGCCTGCTGCGCCGCATCGAGAAGGCGCGCGCCGCCGGCGAGGCCGTCTCGCTCGGCTACCTGGGCAATATCGTCGACCTCTGGGAGCGCCTCGACGCGGCCGGCGTGCCCATCGAGCTGGGCTCCGACCAGACCTCGCTGCACAACCCGTTCGGCGGCGGTTATTACCCGGCAGGCCTCGACTTCGATCAGGCCCGCACGATGATGACCGCCGATCCCGAAGGCTTCCGCGAGGCGGTGCACGCCTCGTTGCGCCGGCAGGTCGCCGCCATCAACGCCCTGGCCGAGCGCGGCATGGCGTTCTGGGATTACGGCAACGCCTTCCTGGTGCAGGCCCGAGACGCCGGCGCGGCGGTCATGCGGCCCGATGGCGAGTTCCGCTACCCGTCCTACGTCGAAGACATCATGGGCCCGCTGTGCTTCGATTACGGCTTCGGCCCCTTCCGCTGGGTCTGCACCAGCGGCGACCCCGCCGACCTGGCCCGCACCGACGCGCTGGCCGCCGAAGTCATCGCCGCGCAGGCCAAGGACGCGCCGGCCGAGACGCGCCAGCAAATGCTCGACAACCTGCGCTGGATTCGCGAAGCGGCGCAGAACCGCATGGTCGTCGGCAGCCAGGCGCGCATCCTGTACGCCGACCACGACGGCCGCCGCCGCATCGCCGCCGCGTTCAACGCCGCGGTCGCCCGTGGCCACCTCACCGCGCCGGTCGTGCTCGGCCGCGACCACCACGACGTCAGCGGCACCGACTCGCCCTGGCGCGAGACGGCCAATATCCGCGACGGCTCGCGCTTCTGCGCCGACATGGCGGTGCAGAACTTCGTCGGCGACGCGGTGCGCGGCGCGACGTGGGTCAGCCTGCACAACGGCGGCGGCACCGGCTGGGGCAAGGCGATCAACGGCGGCTTCGGGCTCTTGCTCGATGGCACTGACGACGCCGCGCGGCGCGCGCAAGCCATGCTCGGCTTCGACGTGCAGAACGGCCTGGCCCGTCGCGCCTGGGCCCGCAACCCCGGCGCCGAGTTCGCCGCGCGCCAGGCGATGCGCGGCGACCCGCGCTTGCAGATCACGCTGCCGGCTCACGCCGACGACGCGCTGATCGAAGCAGCGCTGCGCGCGGCGGGCCTGATCGACAAAAACGCATATTGATCGCGGCCGCCCTCGCCGTTCGCGTGTCGATCCGATGGGAGGGTCGCGAACCGCTCGCGAAGAGGGGGTTGTTGCGTCCGCGTTGACCGGACCAGGGCCCCCCTCGCAAGGCTTGACCACTTCTGGTTGAGGTGAGTCGTGCTCGATTTGCTTCACACGCTGTTCGACACGGCCGACTTCCCCGCGCGGTGGCATTGCGGCAACTGGACGACCGCGCACGGCCTCGTGCACATCGTCGCCGACCTCGCCATCTTTGGCGCCTACCTCGCGATTCCCCTCGTGCTCGCCTGGTTTGTCACCCGTCGCCGCGACGTGCCCTTCCCGCGGGTGATGTGGCTGTTTGTCGCTTTCATCCTCTCATGCGGCGTCGGCCATCTCATCGAAGCCTCGCTGTTCTGGCAGCCCTGGTACCGCTTCTCGGCCACCTCAAAGGTCATCACCGCCACCGTCTCGTGGGTGACGGTCATCGCGCTGGTGCGCGTGCTGCCCCGCGCGCTGCAACTGCCCGGAGTCGAGCGCATCAACGACGAGCTTCAGGCGCGCATGGCCGAGCAGGTCGAAGCGGAGAACCGCCTGCGCGACACCGCCGAGGTGCTCTCGGCGACCAACGAAGAGCTTGAACGCATGAACCGCGAACTGGCCGACTTCACCCATATGGTCAGCCATGACCTGCAGGAGCCGCTGCGCAAGCTGGTCTCATTCAGCGAACTGTTGGTGGAAGACGCGGGCCAGGCGCTACCCGAAGAGGCGCGGTGGGATGTGCAGGTCATCTCCGAAGCTGCGGTGCGCATGAAAGACCTGGTGCAGTCGCTGGTGCGCCTGACCCGGGTCGGCGAAGAGGCGCTGGCGTTTGCCAGCTTCCCTATCGCCGATTGCATCAAAGCCGCCCGCGAGGCGTTGGACGTCGCCTTTTTGGAGACCAACGCCGAGTTCGTGCAGCCCGCCGAGCTGCCGGAGGTGATGGCCGATCGCGCGCTGTTCATCCAGGTCTTCCAGAACCTGATGGCCAACGCGCTCAAGTTTGTCGACGGGCAGACCCCGCGCGTCGAGATCACCGCCGAGCGCGGCGAGGGCGCGTGGATCTTCGGCGTGCGCGACGCCGGCATCGGCATCGACCCGGAGCACGCGCAACGCATCTTTGCGCCGTTTCGGCGGTTGCACGCGCGCTCGGAGTACCCCGGCTCGGGCATCGGTCTCGCCATCTGTCGCAAGGTGGTCGAGCGGCATCGCGGCGCGATCTGGGTCGAGTCGAAGCCCGGCGAGGGCGCGCATTTCCGCTTCACGCTGCCCGACCGCGAGCGCCTGCTGGCGCGCACCGGCCCGGTGCCGATCGTGAAATCAACGCCTCGCGATTGACGCCCCGCGGTCGACGCCGCGTCAGTTGGCCTGCCCGAACTGCTGAAGCAGCCGATCCACATCGGCGCCATCGATTCGCCCGTCATCGTTCACGTCGACGCGGTCATCCCACGCGGGATCGGGCGGCTCACGGCCGAGCGCGGCGTGCACGTCGAGCAGGTCGAGGCCGTCGACAACGCCGTCGAGGTTCACGTCGCCCGCTGGCTCGGGCCGAATGCGGCGGAACCAGGTCAGCTCGGGATCGATCTCGATCCACTGCCCGTCTTCGACCCGCAGCGCCTGAACATCCGCGCTGGCCTCAAGCGCGGCCGGGCGGGTGGTGCCGTCGGGCGCGTGAATGACCACCGGCAGCGGGCCCGACCAGGGCCGTCGCCGCGCGGGCGACTGCGCGATGCCCACGGTCAGATCGCGGCGGCTCTCGTTGGCCCGTCGAACGCTGACGGTCAGGGTCGGGAAACCGGCGAGGTGCACCCACTGATCAAAAAAATCGGTCACTTCGGGCCCGAGTGACGCCGCCAGCGAGGTCTCGAGCAGATCGGTCGTCACGATGCGCCCGCTGAACTGTTCGACATAGGCGCGCAACGCCGCGTCAAACGCCTCGCGGCCGTAGCGATCGTGCAACTGCCACAACAGCGCGCTGCCCTTGAAGTAAAGCACCTCGCGGGCCAGCGGCTGCTGCGGCGATGAGGGCGTGTCGATGGCAAAGTCGTCGGTGGGCGTCGCGGCGAGCACATAATGCCAGTAATTGAGCCGCGCGTGGTCGCGCGTGCCGGTGACCACCTCGGATGCCCGCGTCGAGGCGTACTCGGCGAAGCCCTCCGACAGCCAGGTGTCGCCCGGGTTGGCGATGGCCAGCAGGTTGAAGAAGTACTGATGGCCCACCTCGTGGTGCACCACCATGCGGTTGGCCGCGTTCTGCGCGCTGCCCGGCGGCGTCGTCGGCCACAGGCCCACCGGCAGCAGCAGGTTGGCCTGCGGACCCAGCGCCACGCCCGCGCGGTCGCTGATCGCGGTCAGCGCCAGCCGATCGAACGGGTAGGGGCCGAACAGGTCGGCGTACACGTGCATCGCCTGCTCGGCCATCTGCGCGAGCTGCTCGGCGTCAGCGGCGGTCACGTCCGGCGGCGCAAAAGCCTCGATCGGGCCCGGTCGGTCGATGAAGGTGTAGGCGCCGACGGCCAGCCCCAAGGTGCTGGCGTCAATGCCGCTGGCCGTCTGCCAGCGCGGCCCGATCGACAGGCGCTCTCCGGTGCCCGAGGGCACCAACGGCTCGGGCGCGCGCATGTCGAGCGCGTAGCTGAACCGGTCGGCCAGGGGCGCGCGGCGGTTCATCGGGTACCAGCCGTCGGCCAGGATGTGCAGCAGTCCGCCTTCGTTGACGCATCCCGGCCCCGCGTCGACCCCGCAGGGCAGCGTCAGCGTCGCATCGATGACAATCTCGGCCTCGGCCCGTGCGGTGAGCGTGCGACCGAAGAAGACCGTCAGGGTGCCCTCGGCCTCGTCGGCGATGAACTCCACCGGGCCGTCCTCGCTCAAGACCTGCTCGGCGACAAAAAACGGCGCGGCGAACTCCACCTCGTCGATGTCTTCCTCGGCCTCGATGCGCACGGAGAACGTCACCATGACCGGCGGCGTCCGGCCCGGGAAGTCAGCGCTGACATTCAGGCTGAGGATGTCATACGTGGGGATCTGCCCCTTCCGTGCGCCCACCGAACGCAACACCGGCCGATGCAGGCGCGCCAGCCGCACGGCCTCGACCGCGGCCACATCGGGGGCGGCCCAGGCGGGCAGCGCCCAGATCAGCAGCAGCGCCGCCGCCTTCATGGCGCCGCCTCGTCGACGCGCACGCTGCCGCCGGCCCACTCAATGTTCGGCAGCGGGCGGTTGTCG
>JAGQJJ010000021.1 GCA_020430675.1 Myxococcales bacterium | reverse complement strand
GGCGGTCAGCGTGTAGTTGCCAAGCGGCAGGAAGTCGATGTGGAACGCGCCCTGCGCGTCGGCGACGACCTGCCGGCCGGATGGATCAAACTGCACCACCGCCCCGGGCACGGGCGTCGCGGCGTCGGACTCGTAGACCACGCCGCTGAAGCTGCCCGCGCCACGCAGGGTGACGGTCACCTGCGCCTCATCGCCTTCGAAGTCGATCGATCCGCTCGACACGCCGGCGAGGCCGCTGCGTGGATCCTGAACCGAGACGTCGAAAGGCCCGACAAAGACGCTGTTGAAGGCAAACGAACCCTGGGCATCGCTTTGGGTCTCGAAGCGGCCGCCGAACGGCCCTCTTCCGACCAGCGTGACCCGGGCGTTGGCGACCAACGCGCCGCCGCCGGTCTCGACGAGGCCGGTGACGCGACCCACGCCGAGGAACGAGATGTCGGCGGGCACCACCTGATTGGTATTGGTGATGGCTGCGGTCGTTCGCCCGCGGTTTCCCGCCGGGTCGAACGCTTCGAGCGTGTACAGGCCGAGCGGGATGAAGTCGAAGCGGTAGCGCCCCACCTCATCGGTCTCGCTCTCCAGGTTCACCGGCCCGCGCAACGTCACCGGGATGCCGGGCCCGACGGGCTGATCGGCGCGGTTGAACACCGTGCCTTCGATGGTGCCCGAGGCGGAGAGCTGCACGTCGATCGTCACCGAGGCGTCGGGATCGAGCACGCCGTACGCCCGGCCGCGCAGGCCGGTGTCGGGATCGGTGGCGATGACCGTGACGTCGCCTTCGCGCACGAAGCGCACCAGATAATCGCCCTGCTGGTTGGCGTTGGCCCCGCGCTCGTCGAGGCCGACAGAGACAGTGACGCGCGCGTCGGGCACCGGCTCGCCACGCGGCGAAGAGATGTGGCCGCCAACCGCGTTGAGGATGCGACGCAGACGGATCACGCCCATGTCGGTCGTGCCCGAGGGCACCACCTGGGCGGCGACACCGCGGCCGTCGAGCACCTCGCCGTCCTTGATGCGGCGCACTTCGGCGGTCAGGCGACGCG
This sequence comes from Myxococcales bacterium, assembly GCA_020430675.1. The sequence continues at coordinate 14,536 of JAGQJJ010000021.1, read as the reverse complement.
CATCGGCCGAGACCGGGGCGATGCGGAAATTGCCGGCGGCGTCGGTATTGCCGACGAAGCGGCGCGCGATGATCACCACCGCGTCTTCGACGGCGGCGCCGTCGGGGTCGACCACCTGGCCGACGACCTCGGTGGTCTCGTCGACCTCGGTCGGGCGGAAGCCGAGGCGCACTTCGTCGCCATCGGTCAGACCATCGCCGTCGGTGTCGGCGATGAGCGGGTTGGTGCCGTAGCGGTCCTCGTCGCCGTCGATCAAGCCGTCGCGATCGGTGTCGGCGCGATCGGGGCGCAGGCCGCGGGCGACCTCTTCGCCGTCGTTGATGCCGTCGCCGTCGGTGTCAGCGGTGCGCGGCAGCGAGTTGTTGCGGTACTCGTCGAGGTTGCTCAGCCCGTCGCCGTCGAGGTCGATGGCCGCGTCGGTCGGGTCGTTCATGTTGAGGCCGTTGCGGCGCTCGTAGTCGTCAGGCAGCCCGTCGCCGTCGCGGTCCTGCGGCAGATCGATCATCAGGTCGATCGTGGCGGCGATGCCTTCGTTGACCGCGATGATGTTGACCGGCCCACGGGCGACCGCGGTGACCAGGCCGTCTTCATCGACGGTGGCGATGGCCGGGTTGCTCGAGATGTAGACGGTGCCGTGCAGACGGCCGTCGAGCGTGGTGACGCGCCCGTCGCCGTAGATCGCCCACAAGAAGAGCTGCACGGTCTCGTCAGCGCGCTGCAGCACGACCTTGTCGTTCTGGGCGTACAGCTTGAGCGTCTGCGGCACCGGCACGTAGCGACCGAACTCGATCGGCCCGACCGGCGTCTCGGCGTTGGGCACCAGATCGAGGATCTGGCTCTGCCCGCGCACCAGACGGCCATTGCGTTCACAAGAGACGCGCACCCGGTAGATGCCGCGCTCGGCGGGTACGTTGGGGATGGCGAAGCCACCAAACGAGTTCACCGGCGCCGTGCGGTTGAGCATGGTGGCCGTGCAACGTTGGTCGAGCTTCTCCGCGAAGGCGGGGCTCGCGCCGAGCACCAGAGCGCTCAGGGCGATTACGCCAGCGACGATGCGGGGGGTCATCTTCACGCGCGCCTCCTCACTGCCGCTTCATCGCGGCCACCGCCGCGGGCAGGTCACGCTCCTCGCGAGGCAGCGCGCCCTTTTCGAAGATGTCATCGAGGTAGTCCACCCGGAAGAAGTTCACCGGGCGCCAGCGGTCGCCGTCCCGGGCCATCCACTCCCAGCGCACCAGGCGCTGAGGTGAGTCTTCAGGGGGGCCCTCGGCGAAGAAGATCGCCGCCACGCGGTCATCGCCCACGCGCAGCAGCACTCGACGGCTGGTGGTGCTGAAGCGCCGCCAGTTCTCGAACTCCTCGGGCTTCGACCGCCGCCACAGCGCCAGCTTGCCGCGACTCGTCTCCGGCAGGGCCGCGGCGTATCGCTCCACGTCGCCAGCGGCCAGCCAGGCCACCGCCTGCCCGTAGGCCAGCAGGGCCGGATCGGCGGGCGGGGTCTGCGCGGTGGCCTCAAAGTCGGTGGGCACGGCGTCGAACTCAAGCGCGACGCCGGCGGTGAGATTCACGCTGTACTGGCCCTGCGTCGTCGCCGTCGCCCGGAAGTGCGTCGGGTCGCGCCGCTCGGCCGAGAGGGCGTGCAGCGTCAGCGTCTCGATGGGCGCGTTCGAGGTGGTCAGCTCGGCCTTGAGGGCGCCGGGCGACCCCTCGAAGGCAAACGCGCGCAGCCAGGGGCCCTTGGCGGTCTGGGTCTCCCAGTAGATCAAGGTGCGCTGCCCGATGCGCGCGCGGCCGATGACCTGCACGTTGGTGAAGCCGCCGAAGGCTTGATGCCAGGTCTCGATGACCTCGGCCGGCGCGCCGTTCAGGTTGCGGCGCACGAGCAGCGGCGTCAGCGCCCCGGCGTCGCGGTTGCGCAGCGCGCGCAGCAGCCGGATGAACGCCTCGTCGGCCGGATCGGCTGGCGCCGCGGCCGCAAACGCATCGAATGGCTGGCCGATGGCCTGCACGTCGAAGCGCAGGAAGACCCCTGCGGGTCGCAGCTCACCTTCGATCTTGATCGGCACCGGGTGGCTCTGGACCGCGGCGAAGGCCGGGATTGGCGCCCACGCGAGCAAAATCGCCCAGATGTAACGTCGCATCATCAACCTCCACACCCGCCGACGTTGCGCAGACCGCCCCAGACCTGTCTCTCGAACACGAACTTGTGCCCGCCGGGCACGTCGAGCGAGATGTCGACGACAAATTTCACCGCGCCGAAGAAGAAGCAGACCGATATGCCTTCGCCGCATTGCGCGCGGTTCCAGCCGATATTGCCGCCGGCGCTGAAGTTGAGGCCCGCCGGCTGCAGGGTCAGCCCACGGCAGGCCTCATCGGTCCGTAGGGTCTCAAGGCAGACGATCGCTTCGAGGAGCAGGCGGATGTTGACCGCCGCCGCCAGGCCGCCGTTGCCAAAGAAACAGTTCTGGTCGTTGTCGGGGCACTGGCTGAAGCGCCGCCCGGCGGTGCCGCTGATCGAGAAGTCCCCGTTGAAGAAGGGCCCGATATGCACCAGCACGTCGACCTCGGCGATGCCAAAGTCGATGGTCCGGTCGATGTTGATGGCCCAGGGGCCGATCTGGATGTCCTTGAGCGTCGACTTGATCGACAGGCTGGCCTCGCCCTCCTTCTGGCCCAGCTCGATCAGGCCCTGATCCTGATCGCAGCAGTTCTTGGCCCGCACCCGCACGCCGAAGGTGGCCTCATTGAAGTTGATGGCATTGAGGCCGGGGATGCGCGAGAAGGCGCCGTTGATGCGCTCGACGAGGCCTGCAGGCAAGTTGATGTCGAAGCCGGCGGAGTTGTCGTCCATCCAGCTCGACGTATCGATCTTCTCGCCGGCGCACTTGCCGTCCTTGCACATATCTTCTTCGGTGCACTCGTCCTCGTCGTCGCACTCCTGGCCATCGGTGGGCTGCTGGCCCTCGGCGGGCCCGCACTCACCGTCGGTGCAGATATAGGTGCCGCACTGCTCGTCGCGCTCGCCGCACTCCTGGCCCTCGTTGATCGGGTTGTCGGCGCACTCGCCGGTGGCGTCGTCGCAGCGCGATTCGGTGCAGTCGTTGTCGTCCTGCTCGCACTCTTTGGGTGTGCCGGCGCAGCCGCCGTTCTCGTCGCAGACGTCGTTCTCGGTGCAGTTGTCCATGTCGTCGCAGGTCGCGCCGTTCTTGCCCTCGTTGACACAGCCGCCCGATGAGCGATCGCACGAGTCTTCGGTGCAGTCGTTGTTGTCGTTGCAGTCGATCTCTTCGCCGACGCAGCTGCCGCCCTGGCACTCGTCGCCTTCCGTGCACGGCGTGCCGTCATCGCAGGCGGTGCCGTCCTCTTCCATCTCGCTGAACACGCAAGACCCACCCTGGCAGGCGGCGGTGCCGCAGCCCGAGCCGTCGTCGCATTTTGTGCCGTCGGCGACCGGCTCGTGCACGCAGCTGCCGTCCTGGCAACTGTCGCTGGTGCACTTGTTGCCGTCGTCGCAGCTCCCGGCACAGGTCGGCGGCGGCGGCGGCGGCGGCGCGCCGTGCCAGCCCGACTTGAACATGCCGAAGCCCTCGTCGCTGCACGCGCGCTCGCCGTCTTCGGAGACGGTCGCGGTGCCCAGGCCCACCCAGTCGGCCAGGTCGTGGTCGAACGAGAACAGCTCGAGCTGCGTGCCGGGCGCGTGGCCCTCGTTGGGCACGCAGAGGCGGGCCGGCGGGTTGAAGCGCACGCCGGGCGGTTGCAGCGTGGCGACCAGCGAGAAGCTGGAGCCCATCGGGGGCTCGTCGGGCACGCGCTCGGCGCGCACCTGTGACCACGTCAGCGTGCAGACGTGCTCGCCGTCGGGGCAGGTCACCGAGTTGGCGAAGACCGTCAGCTCGGCGCCGGGCACGCCGTCGAGGAAGAAGTGCACATCTTCGTCGCCGCCGACCTCGGTGGCGCTGTCGGCGTTGATGCGCGGCAGGTGGATGGGGTGGCCGACCGAGTTGTCGTTGCCGGCCACGGTGACCAGATCGAATTCGATGGTCGGCCAGGTGCCAGGCACGGTGGTCGTGCGGGCGTCGATGCGCAGGTGCACCGGGCCGACGGGCACGTTTTCGAGCACAAACGCGCCCGACTCGTCGGCGCGGGTGGCGATGATCGGGCCGGCCGCGAGCCGGATCCAGGCGGTGGCCCCAGCCAGCGGCTGGTCCTGGTTGTCGAGGATGCGGCCGACGATGCGCGTCGCCTCGCGGGCGCCGGGCTGCGCGCCCTTGATGCGGAAGGTGGCCGGCTCGCCGTCGAGGTTGGCGAAGCGCGCGTTGATCACCGCGTCGCCCTCGGCGTCGAGCTGCGGGGTGGCCCGCGCCAGGCCGTCCTGGTCGGTGGCGATGACCACAAACGGCGCGCCGTCGAAGCTTGCGCCGCCCGAGACCACCTCGAACTGCACCGGCAGGAAGCGCACCGGGTTGCCCATGTCGTCGACGACCAGCGCGATGAGCGGATCGGCGAGGTGCTGGCCGACCGGACCGGTCGACTGATCGCCGGTGACCGAGGTGATGCGGTGGCCGACGCCCGACAGCACCGACGAGCAGAACTCGATCTCGCCGACAAAGCCGGGGGCCCAGGCCACCACGCGGTGGCTGCCCGCGCCCGACCGCCCGCCCGGCTCGAAGCCCACCGACGCGAGGCCGTTTTCGTCGGTCTCGACGGTGAGCACGCGGCCGCGATCGGGGAAGGCCACGACCTCGCCGTCGCCGCGGCTGACCTCGAAGATGACCGGCTGCTCGGGCACCGGATCGCCGTTGGCGTCGAGCAGCGAGACGATCATCGGCTCAGGCATCGGCTCGCCGACGCGGGCCACCTGGCCGTTGCCCGAGATGAGCACGATGCGCTGGCCGGCCTGATCGTCGACGGTGACCCGCGAGACCTTGACCGCGCGGTTGCCGGCGGCGTCTTCCGCTTCGACCGTGATGACGTTGGGGCCACGCTGCATCAGGAAGTCGGGCAGCACGAAGGTGCGGTTGAGCACCTGGGCTTCGATGCCGTTGACCCAGATGCGCATGTCCTCTTCGCCGACCGTCACGCCGGCGACCAGATCGTTGCAAATGCCGGCCACGTCGACCTGGGTCGAGGTGAGCACCGCGCCATCGCGCGGAGTCTCGATGCGGATGATGGGCGGCGCGGTGTCGCGGTAGACGGCGACGCGGCCGATGCCCACGTTGCCATAGGCGTCGGTGGCGGCGACGGTCAGGTTGTTGCGGCCCTCTTCCAGCTCGATGTCATCGACCGAGAAGGTGCCGTCGGGCGCGACCGGGATGGGCACGCCGTTCAGCTCGACGCCGACGATGTCGTCGCCGATGACCCGGCCGCTCAGGTTGGCGGCGTCGCCGTTGACCCGCACGCCGTCCTCGGGCTCGGTGATCTCGACGGTGGGCGCGGTGGCGTCGACCGAGAAGGCCACGCGCACCTCGACGCGGTTGCCCGCGGCGTCGACCGCGGTGACCACGATCTCGTTGTCGCCCTCTTCGATGGCCACGCCGCGCGCGATGAAGTCGCCGTTGGCGTCGACCTCGGCGTCGGCGCCGTCGACCTGCACGGTCGCCGGCTCATCGACATGGCCGCGCACGTCGATGGTGCGGCGGATGAGCCGCGCGCCCGCGGCCGGTTCGTTGACGACCAGCGTCGGTGCGGTGGTGTCGACCCGCACGGTGCGGGTGACGGTGGTGGCGGTGCCGGCGGCGTTGGTGGCGACCACCTCGATCGTGTGCTCGCCGTCCGCCAGGGCCAGCACCGTCTCGAAGCGCCCGTTCTGCAGGGCGACGGGCTGGCCATCGACGGTGATCACGAGGCGCAGACCGTTGGCGCTGCCGGCGACCCGCACCGCGCCATCGGAGAGCAAGGCGCCCTCGGCGGGCTCGTCGACAGTCAGCTCCGGCGCGGTCGAGTCCCGAACGACGGTGACCGCGGCCTGGCTCTCGTTGCCCGCCGCGTCGCGCGCGGTCGCGGTGAGCACGTTCTGGCCTTCGACCAGCGGCACGTCGGCCGCGGTGAAGGTGCCGCCCGCGACCACCGCGGCCACGCCGTTCACCGTGACGGTCGCGGTGGCGTCATCGACGGTGCCGCGCACCTCGATGGTGTCGGCGGCGGTCGCCGAGTCATCGACGGGCGCGGTGATGGCGACCACGGGCGCCACGGTATCGACCGTGACGTGCCGCGTGACCCGCGAGACGGTGCCGGCGGCGTTGGTCGCTTCGACGACGATGTCGTGCGGCCCGTCGCCCAGGTCGAGTTGCGTGGTGAAGCGGCCATCGACCAGCGCCACCGCCTCGCCGTTGACGGTGACCTGCACGCCCAGGCCGGCGGCGGTGCCGGCGACGACCACCGTGCCATCGTTGAGCAGCGCGCCCTCGGCCGGCTGCTCGACCGCCAGCTCGGGCGCCGACGGGTCATGCACCACCGTCACCGCCGCCTGGCTCTCATTGCCGGCCGCGTCGCGGGCCGTCGCGGTCAGCACGTTCTCGCCTTCAACCAGCGGCACGTTGGCCGCGACGAACGTGCCACCGGCCACGACGGCGGCGACCCCATTGACGGTGACCGTGGCGCTGTTGTCGTCGACGGTGCCGCGAACCTCGATGGTGGCGGCCGCGGTCACGGTGCCATCGCCCGGCGCGGTGATGGCAATCGCGGGCACCACGGTGTCGATCGTGATGTGGCGGGTGACGCGCGAGACCGTGCCGGCGCCGTTGGTCGCTTCCACGACGATGTCGTGCTCGCCGTCGGGCAGGTCCAGATCGGTCGCGAAGCGGCCATCGACCACGTCGACCGGCGCGCCGTTGACGGTGACCTGCACCCCAAGGCCGCCAGCGGTGCCGGTGACGTTCACCGTCCCGCTGTTGAGCAGCGCGCCCTCGGCGGGCGTCTCGACCGCCAGATCGGGCATGCTCGGGTCGAAGGTCACGGTCGCACTGGCCGTGCTCTCGTTGCCCGCCGGGTCACGGGCGATGACGGTGATGACGTTCTCGCCCTGGGCCAACGCAAAGTCGGCGACCGCAAAGCCGCCGTCGACCAGCGGCACCTCGGCGCCATTGACCGTGACGGTGGCGGTCGGATCGTCGACGGTGCCGCGCACCTCGATCGTGCCGACGGCGGTGATCGTGCCATCGCCGGGCGCGAGCAGCGCCAGCACCGGCGCCACGGTGTCGAGGGTGACCGTGACCCGCGCTTCGGCGCGCGCGTCACCATCGACGGCCACGGCGATGAGCTCGTTTTCGCCCTCGTCGAGCGGCACGTCGAGCTGGAAGGCCAATTCGCCATCGACGGGCGCGGCGAGGCCATTGATCGTGACCGCGGCGACGCGGCTGATCGTGCCGCGCACGGTGATCGGGCTCTGGCGGGTGAGCGCGCCATCGAGGGGCTCGCTCAGCCCGATGGTCAGCTCGGTGGCCATGTCGGCCGGCGGCCCCATGTCAACCGGGGGGCCCATTTCGCTGGGCGGCCCCATCTCCGACGGCGGCCCCATCTCCGACGGCGGCCCCATCTCCGACGGCGGCCCCATCTCCGACGGCGGCCCCATCTCGGGTCGCGGGCCCATCTCGGGCTGCGGTCCCATCTCGGGCGGCGGCCCCTTCTCTGGCTGGACTCGCATCTCGTCCATCGGTTCCGCATCGACCGAGGGCGACAGCACGTCCGATTGAGGGGTTTCCGGGTTGTCGTCACAGGCCCAGAGCGCGAGCGCGAGCCCGATCCACCAAATACGCTTCATCGATCGCCTCCCCAACAGAGAGGTAGGCGCGAGTGGCCTCGCGCTGGAAGGCCGCGACATCGCAAATTGATCCTCCTCAACGATCAATCCGGACAGTCGGCGGCGGGATCGACGATACTCCCAAACTTCACTTCGCGTCGATAGGGCAACCGCCGAGGCGGGTGCGGGATCGTCCGAATGATGAGCCGAAGAGGGCGGTTTTCGGGCCGCAGGGCCTGTGCTATGAGCCGGCCGACACGTCAATGGAGGCGCATGATGAGCCGATCGATCGACCCGCGTCGCGTCTGCGGCGAGTGGGCCCGCCGCCAGGCGCTGGCCCCGCGCACTTCCAGCACGCCGGCCGGGAAGGTGCACGCCACCGGCTGGCTGCGCACCTTGGGCGGCATCGACGCCTACCTCGCCCTGCGCGCCCGCCTGCCCGAGTTCAGCATGGCCGAGGTGCACGCCGCGATCGCCGCTGGCGAGCTGCGCGTCAGCCCCGCCGCCCGCGGCTGCATCTATCTGGTGCCGCAGGCCGATCTGGCGCTCGCTCTGCGCATGGCAGACCTGCTTTCACGGCGCCGCAACGCCCGCGAACTCGAGAAGGTCGGCGTGCCCGAGAGCGAGATCGAAGCCATCGGCGATGCCGTGCTCGCCGCGCTCGACGCGCCATTGACCACCGCCGAGGTACGCAAGGCGCTGCCCGATGGCCTCGTGCGCAGCCTGGGCGCCGTGGGCAAGAAGGTGGGCCTCTCGTCTCCCCTGCCCTCGGCCCTGCGCGCCCTGGACTTCGCTGGCCACATCTAACGGCGTCCGGTCGACGATCGCCTCGATCACGAGCAGTACCGGTGGCAGCGCGCTGACCACGGCGACGCTCTCGCCGCGCTGCCCGACGAGCCGGCGGCGCTCGCGGTGCAGGTCGCCGCGCGCTGGTTCGAGTTCGCCGCGCCGGCCACGCTCGGCGAGTTTGTCGACTGGTCGGGCTTCGGCAAGCGCGACGCGGCTGCGGCGGTGGCGGCGCTGAAGCTGAAGGCGGTGACGGTCGAGGGCTTCTCCGAGCCGCTGCTGGGCCCCGCCGCGGTGATGGGTGCGCTGACCGAGGCCCATGCGATCGAGCCGACGATCGACTTGCTGCCCGCCGCGGACAACCTGTACGCCCTTCGATCCAGCCCGGTGCCGCTGATCGATCCGGCCCATCTCGACCGCGTGGTGGACTCGTGGGGCCGCGGCCAGCGCGCGCTGGCCGACAGCGCCTATCTGCACGCCCGCATGGTGCGCGAGGGCGAGCAGCTTATCGGCGCGTGGGACTGGGATCCGGACGCGGAGGCCATCTTCGCAAAGGCTTTTGCGCCCCTGGCCGGCGATCGCGCCGCGCGCTTCGACGCGGCGGTCAGCGACCTGTCGGGATTCGTGAAAGCGGCCTTCGGTCACGGGCGCAATACCAGCATCGACAGCGCCAAGGCGCAGCGCGCCCGCGTCGCCAGCCTGCACGCCGACGCGCGGGCTTGACGCGCCGCGTCAGGATCCGCACTCTTCGGCAGCGCCCGAAACGGAGAGCACGATGCATCTGCCTGGATTCAGCGACCGCCGCGACGCGGAGTTCCTCGTTCAAGAAGTCCTCGACGTCGGCCGCCTGTTCAAGACGAAGCGCTTCGCCGACCACTCGTGGGAAGGCTTCAGCCTCATCTTCGATCAGGCGGTCAAGCTGGCCGAAGAGGTCATCGCGCCCACCCTGGTCGACGGCGACCGCCGCGGCGTCATCTTTGACGACGGCAAGGTCAGCATCCCCGACAGCTTCAAGAAGGCGCTGGTCAAGTACGCCGAGGGCGGCTGGATCACGCTCGCCGAGCCGGAAGACGCCGGCGGCTTCGACCTTCCGGCCGCCCTCTCGGTGCAATGCCAGGGGCTGTTTGCCGGCGCAAACGTGACCTTCTATACCCTGCCCGGCCTGTGCCACGCCGCGGGCGAGCTGATCCGCAAGGTGGGCACGCCCGAGCAGATCAAGCGCACGGTGCCCAAGCTGTACTCGGGCCAATGGGGCGGCACGATGTGCCTCACCGAGCCCGGCGCCGGAAGCGACGTGGGCAACCTGCGCACCGTCGCCATCCCGCAGCCCGATGGCACTTACCACCTCAAAGGCACCAAGATCTTCATCTCGTGGGGCGAGCAGGACGCCACCGAGAACATCCTCTACCCGGTGCTGGCCCGCATCGAAGGCGATCCGGCGGGCAGCCCGGGTGTCTCGATGTTCCTCGTCAGCAAGTACATGCTCGACGAAAAGGGCCGCCTGGGCGCGCGCAACGGCGTCAAGTGCGTCGGCGTCGAGCACAAGATGGGCCTGCACGCCTCGGCGACCTGCACCATGGCTTTTGGGGAAGACGCGCCCTGCGTCGGCGAGCTGCTCGGCGAACGCTGCAAGGGCCTGCGCGGCATGTTTGTCATGATGAACACCGCGCGCATCGGCGTGGGCCTGCAGGGCCTCGGCACCGCCGAGGCGGCCTATCGGTATGCCCATCGCTATGCCATCGACCGCCTGCAGGGCTCTGACGTCGCCCACTTCAAGGATCCCGAGGCCCCGCGGGTGCCGATCATCCGCCACCCCGACGTGCGGCGCATGCTGCTCGACGTGCGCGGCGTGGTCGAAGGCAGCCGCGCGCTGCTGACCTATGCGGCCTTCCAGCACGACCTGGCCCGCGCGCTTGAAGGCCGCGACGCCGAGGTCGCCGATCAGCTCCTCGACCTGCTGACCCCGCTGTGCAAGGGCTATATCTCCGAGGTCACCTTCGAGGCGGTCTCGACGACGATCACCGTGCTCGGCGGCCATGGCTACCTGCGCGACCACCCGTTGGAGCAGTACCTGCGCGACATGGTCATCGCGCGGCTCTATGAGGGCACGACGGGCATTCAAGCGCTCGACCTGGTCGGCCGCAAGCTCGGCGCCCGCGGCGGGCTGGCGCTGATGGAGCTGCTCGGTCGCATGGATCGCACCGTCGCCGACGCGCGCGCCGCCGGCCTCAAGGGCGAGGCGGATCGCATGGCCGAGATCCGCGTCAAGGTGGGCACCGCGGCGATGGCGCTGGTCGCCGCCTTCCAGAAGGGCGACCTGCACGGCCCGCTGCTGCAGGCCACGCCGATGCTGTTCCTGATGGGCGACGCGGTGTTTGCGTGGCTGCATCTGTGGATGGCGACGACGGCGGCCAACGTGGCCTCGCCGACCACGTTCCATCGCAACAAGATGGTCACCGCCCGCCACTTCATTCACGCCGCGCACGGCCGGGTGCTCGCCCGCACCCAGGCCATCGCCGACGGCGACCGCGCCCCGCTCGACATGGTCTTCGAGGGCGAGGCTGGCTGACCGCCTTATTCGATCGGGCCCGGCTCGGCGTTCGCCCGCACAAACGCGACGATCTTCGGCGGGATGACGTTCTGGGCGCTGCGCGGCGCGGTGCCCATGTCGAGGTGCGCCATGTCGTTGACGTCGACCAGCTCGAAGCCGCGCGGATCATCGCGCCTGGCGCCGGCGTTGGGTCGGCCCTCGCCGACGGTGGGCGCCACGCGACCCGCGATCGCCGCCATCGCGTCGCCTGAGATCAGCGCCGCGTCGAAGCTGAGAATGGGCGCGTCATCGAGCGGCCCGTCGAAGGCGCGAAGCCCTTCGGTGGCTTGCCAGCCATCCTCGGGCACCGCCGCGCTGCCGCAGGCGAACACATCGTTGAGCAGCCGCGTGGGGAAGTACCACTCATAGAAGTTGGTGGGCCCGCTGGCGACGATCTCGGAAAACAGGGTGATCGGCGTGTATTCGGGCGGCTCCAGGGTGAAAGCGTCGCGCCAGGCGTAGGCCCTCGTCGCATCGCTCGGCCGCAGCAACTCTTCGCTGGCGATGATGTTCTGGTAGCGCTCGGCCGGTCCGTCGAGCGCGCCCAGCGTCGCGCGGGCGAAACCCAGCGGGCTCGAATCGTCGTCAAAGACCAGCGCCAGCGCGGTGCGCGCGGTGAGCGCGGGCATCGGCGCGCCGCCAAAGAGCAGCGCGTACAGGGGCGGGAACTCTGGATCGTCGACGACGGCATCGGGGGCGAAGCGTGCCGACAGACCCAGGATCTGGGCGTTGACCAACACCTCGGCGCCCAGCAACGGCAACGCCGCAAACCGCGGCCCCTCGGCCCTTTGTTTGTCGACGCCCGGCACGCTGGCGATGCCCAGACTGACGCCGTCGGTTCGCCATGCCGCCTCGTCAATGGCGGCTGGCAGCGAGCCGTCGAGCAGGATCAACCCGGCGAGATCCTCGGCGCCACGCCGGCCGTCTGCGAACCGCCAGGCCGCATACAGCTCGCTGATCGCAGTGCCGAACGAGTGGCCCATCAAGAAGACATGCCCCCGACGCCGGGCTTCGGGCACCAGCGCGATCACGTTGCGCAGATCGCCGAGGTGCACCGCCAGCCCCCACTCGCTCATGAAGCTGACCTCGCTGGCCGCATGCAGACCTTCAAACGACCGCCCGCCAACGGTGCCCTCGTTGCGGTAATAGGCCCGCGCGATCGCCCCATCGCCGCCCACGTCGGCGGCGAGCATGCCGCGAAGGTCTTCGAGCAGGTTGGCGCGGCGGTCGATGACCTGCACTTCGAGCGACATGCCCTGCGCGGCGGCCTCTTCGACCAGGGCGCGGGCGGTGCCGTCGAAGCTCATCGCGCCCCCGAGGAAGCCCGGCATCGTGACGATGAGCGCCTCGGGCGGCGTGCCGTCGGCCGGCGCATAGGACAGCACGCGCACGCGATTCAGCTCGGGCGGCGTGGCCTCACCGGTCGTCGGATTGGGGGGCGCCGCCACCCCGTCGACCCACACCACATGCCGGCGCACGGTGCCAAGCGTCACGTCATCGGGCGGCGCGAGGGCCGGCCAATCGGGTGGGCCCGCGTCCGGGGCCGCGTCCGCCTCGACCGCCAGGTCACCACCCGGCCCCGGGTCTTGGGCGTCGGCTTCCGCCTGATCAACCGCCACGGCCTCATCGGCTGCTTGCGCGTCGGCGCCAGCGGCGCTGTTGTCGTCGTCACAGCCCATGGCCGCCCACAGGGTCAGCCCCAATATGATGCATCGTCCGCGCATCTCTCCCCTCCGCGCTGACGGCGGTGCGCAGGTCCGTTCGGCCCGTCGGGGAGAAGCCCGCCAAGGTCAACGACGCAACGCGCCGCAATGAGGGGCCATCCTATCCCTGACGCGCGTCCCTGGGTATGCTCGAAGCGGATCGCCGGCCAGAAGACCCCCGCGCGGCGTGGTCTGCTGAGGGGGCCAAGACCAACGGGCAGGAGACGACCATGCGGCGGAACTTGATCATCGGGCTATTCGGGCTCTGGCTGTCGGCTTGCGTCGGCGGTGGCGGCGGCGACGGCAGCAACAACGGCGGCGGTGACGGCGGCGAGCCGCCGCCAGGCCCGGTTCAGGGCGCCGAGTTGCCCCCCGCTGCCATCCGCGCCATCGCCGAGATCGTCTGCATCGGCGCCATCGACTGCAACGCCAGCGACGGCCTGGCCGGTCTGCTGCGCCTCTTCGCGCAGAGTGGGGGCAACTGCACCGACTACTTCACCAGCGCGATCTCGACCGCCGACGCGGCCGCCGATCTGGCCCGACAATTTGCCTATACCCGCATCGACTCGGCGGCGCTGACGCGATGCCGCGACGCCGTTCGGCAGCGATGCGTGCCGCCCCAGGACGAGCCCGCCTGCGACGCCGCCTTCACCGGCCTGCTCGCCGCCGGGCAGCCCTGCGACGAGGACGAGTGGTGCGCGCCGGGCCATTACTGCGAGATCGATTTCAATGTCGACGCCTGCCTTGGCAGCTGCGCCGCCGCGCGCGCCGAGGGTGAGTACTGCGACGTTGACGAGGACTGCGCCCACCCGCCCGGCCAGCGCGCGCGCTGCGTCAACAACGTCTGCACCGGGGCGGTGGTCGAGGCGGGCGCTGCGCTCGGCATGCCCTGCGGCGAGTTGGAGGGCGACCCACGGCGCCTCGTCACCTGCGCCCGCGGCCTCTGGTGCAATACCTCGACCGACCCCGGGGTCTGCGCCACGCCCATCGCCGCGGGCCAACCCTGCGAGGCCGACAGCGCGGTCTGCGCCCCCGGCACCGCCTGCTTCAACGACACCTGTCTGGCGGTCACGGTGCGCAATCAAGCGAATCAGCCGTGCGACCTTCAGCGTATCGAGGTCTGCAACCCGATGCTGCGCCTGCTCTGCGTCGACGGCCAATGCGTCAACGCAGGCGCGGGCCGGATCGGCGATGCCTGCCAGGGCGAGATCTTCGGCGTGTCCTGCCAGGGCGAGCTCTACTGCGATCGCGACACCGGACGCTGCACGGCCAAACGGGCAAATGGCGAAGCGTGCGAGCTCGATGACGAGTGCCAGAGCGACCAATGCGACTTCCTCGACGGGCAGGAAATCTGCGCCGAAGACAACAGCGAGGTCTGCGTGGTCCCCTGACGGCGCACCCCTCGAAGCGCCAATGCATCCGGTAATGTCCTGATTCAACTGCCAAAACCAGATGACAGTTGCGTAACAATATTTCTGTCCATCATTGTGGGGTCATGCCGCTCGTCGCCCGCAACATCAAAACCAGGCAGGCCACCGAGCACATGCTCCCCCAGGTCCACGGGGTGCGTCGGCTCAACCCCCACACCCCCTCCGAGGGGGTCGGACGGTTCCCCGCGCGTCGACACCTCGCCCGCCCGGCCCCCGGGTCGGCGCACCCCGTGGCGCCCCTTCGGATGGCGCGCTGATGAGCCGCCTTTTCAGCCCCGCCTACCTCATC
>JAGQJJ010000217.1 GCA_020430675.1 Myxococcales bacterium | reverse complement strand
GTATTCGGTGGTCCAATCGACGCTTGTATAGCGCTCGGCGGTGATCGGGCGCCACTTGAGCGTCATGTCGCCCGCGATGACATGGGTCCAGCGCCCGAAGCCGTTGCGGCCGCCGACATAGCTGCCGCCCAACTCCAAAGTCGACGAGGCGCTCAGGTCGAAGAGCGTCTTCAGATGGCCCACATAGGCCAGATCGCGGTCGCGCCGGGCATCGGGCGCGGTCTCGTCGGCGGCCGTCGCCGGGTCGTCGACCATGCTTCCGGCCAGCGGGGCCCAGTCGCCGTCGAAGATCTGGGCGTTGATCTCGGCAAAAAAGTGGCAGGGGCAGGAGCACATCGAGCGAGACGCCCGGGTCTTTGAGCGGCTCGGGTCCGAACAGCACGCGCCAGGGCAAAGGCGCGGTCAGAAAGGGAAAAGCGTGCGTGTGCAGGATGTTGTGTCGGCCGACGTTGGCGTACATCTGACCGGCGCGAAGGGTCAGACGCGGGAGCTCGGTGGTCGACAGGAAGGCCTCTTCGAAGCCGATCTCGTCTTCGGTCGCCGCCAGGGTGAAATCGGCCCGAAAGTACGGGTCGACGATCGCGCTCACCCGAAGCTCGGCCTCTTGCAGATGCAGCCCGGTCGGCAGATCACCAGCGTCTTCGCCTTCGTCATCGCGGTCCTCGCGGGTCGTATGGCCACCGAGGAAGAGCGCGTTGGCGCTGATGGCCGGGTTGAGGAGGGTGCTGAGCCCGTGCGATGACGCGCTCGCGCCTCCGGTCGTTTCGGTTGGTGTCGGCGGCGGCGCCCGGGCGGCCAGCTCGCGCGCAAGCTCAGCTTCAAGCTGCGCCGCTTCGGCCGCATCGGGTGGGGTCGAGGCGCTCTCCCCCGGCGCTGCGCCGTTCTGCGCCCACGCCTGAGGCGGCGCGACCAGCGCCAGGATGGCAGCCGGCCAAATCCATGATTTCATGACAGTCCTCTCGCGAATGAATCAATGCACGCCGCGCGCTGGCAGACGCCGAACGCGGCGCCGACTCTCAGTGGGCGTGCTTCTCCGGTCTCACCAGGCAGACCAAACCGGTTGATGCCATCGCGTGCGCTGACCCAAAGCGGCCGGTGCGCGACAGGCAATCACGAATTCGGTCAGCGGTTGGTCGAACGCACGAATGGCATGTTGCAGCGGGCTGCCGATGGCATCCGGGCGACGACAAACACGGCTCGGTTCTGCCTATGCCAAGACGGGAGGGGACTGCTTTGGGGCGAGGAGGTAGAGCGGAACCTGCGGGGCGCGCACAACCTGCGCGACCGGCAGGTCATCGGCGATCAGGTCACGGTGGTGGACGACGACGGGCGCCGATTGAGCGGTCGCCGTCGCCATCTCGCGCGACGTCGGGCAGATGAAGCAGTGCTCGTGCTCGTGCTCGGCGGCGGAGGTCTCGGCGGCGAGGGCCGCCCGGCCCTCGCCGGCAACGCCCGACTCGGCCCGCAGATCCCGCAGGTCGAAAGCGCCGTGGCCGTGCGCCCGAAGATGGACCGCTTCGCCGTGCTCCGGGCAGACGCCGTGGGCCACGGTCGCGTAGTGCACCAGATTTGTCAGGTTGCCGGCGGCAAAGGTGCACAGCGCGAGCGTCGCGACGAGACGCAAACCACCGGCCCGATGCTGTCGACCGACCCTTCGCAAGGCGCGCTCCTTCGACGGGCGTCAGCCTATGCGCGTCGCCCCGGACGACGCAAGCCCGGATTCACCCGGGGGCGCGCGCCGTCTCGCGCGTCCGGTACCGGCGCGGATCAGACCCAACCCGGGCCAGTGGATACAACGTTGTGACTCAGACCCCGGATGGGCAGCATGCCAGGGTGAGCCGCAGCCGGCCGAGAATAGGGGGACCGATTGAGGATCACGGTGATGCCGGTCTGGCGGTAACCGCGATTCGGAGTGTTGCCCTTGAACCAGACATAGGTCTGACCGTCGTCGGGATCAAGGTACATGTGCGGGCTCATCCACAGAAGCCAGTGGAGCCCTTCGCTCATCTGCACCACAAACAGCGCGACCGAAGTCACCGGAAGAGCTGGGTGGACCAAAGACTGCAGCGTCGGCCCTGCGTTCCGATAGGAGACGTGCACCCCTGCCTGCTCAGCCAGAGCCTTCTCCTTCGGGTACCGTTGCTCAAGCTGCCTGGTCAACCCATTGCTGGCGTTGAGCTGGACTTCGACGACCCGCAACCGCAAGTCCTCGTGCATGTAATGGCAAGCGTCGATGATGCCCGATGGCATGGTCGTGTTGTCTCGGCGAGCGTGGGACGAATAATAGTAGATATCCTCCTCCAGCTGATCGGTTGCCTTGGCCGGATCGAGCATGCCGAGCCGGTAGGCGGCGTTGATCAGGGATGCGGCCCCACACGAATATTTGAACTTCTGGCGCTTGGCCATAAACACTCCAGTGGCAGATCAACAGTCTCAGAAACACTTAGCACGACGGCCGGTCATGAAGGCAAAGAATTACACTTATACTGGCAACTTACGTCATAAGTGAGTGATGACCCCGGACGACCGGACGCCATCACGCGCCGGACCGCGTCCGATACCGCCGCAAGATGGCCACGATCAGCCCGATCCACAGCGCGACCAGCCCGATGGCGATGGCAGCGGCGGTCAGCGGCGGGGCAGCGAGGGCCTCGAAGCCCAGGATGAGCACCGAGGCGCCGGCTTTGGCGGCGCGGTAGGTGAGCATGTCGACCACCGCTTTGCCCTGGGTCTTTTCGCTGTAGTCGAGCGGCAGGTAGAGCATCTCCTTGGCGGCGCGGAAGAGGCTGTAGTCGAGCGCTTTGTTGGCGACCTTGGCGACGGCCATCCACAGGAAGACCGGGGCGGCGAGGAAGGCGGCGAGCGCGGCGCCCAGGATCAAGGGGATGCTCAGCAGCGTGCCGCGCACGCCGAGCAGGGCGACGATGATGCCGGTGGTGATCTGAAGGGTGAACGAGCTGATCTCGATGGCAAAATAGACGGTGCCGACGATGTCAGTGCGCGCGTCTTTGTCCGGCCACGCGGCCTCGACGATGGTGTTGAACTGGTAGTCGATGAGCGCGGTGACGATCTGGATGATCGCGATGACACCCAGCAGCAGCATGAGATAGCGGCTCTTGAGCAGCACCTCGAAGCCGGCGGCGAGGTCGGCGCGGGGTTTGTCGCTGCTCTGGCGATGGGTCTCGGGCAGGGCGCGGGTGATGAAATAGAGCACCACAAACAGCGGAAACAGCAGCAACGGCGCCTGGTTGGTGCCGATGGCAAGCGCGATGTCGCCGATGAAGAAGTTGCTGATCGCCCCGCCGGCGGCGCCGCAGGCGCAGAAGAAGCCATAGAGCCAGGTGGCGCGCTTGAGCTGGAAGTGGGTGTTGGCGATGGTCCAGAAGATCTCGACCAGGACGACGATGTAGACGTCCTTCCACAGATAGAGCAGGTAGGCGGCGCCGGGCACTTGCAGGCGCAGGGCGAGCAGCAGCAGGGCGAGCAGCGCGGCGACGACGCCGATGGCACCGCCGAAGAGGCGCGTCAGTTCGACGCGGGCGGCGAAGCGGCCATAGACGGCGGTGGCGAGCGCGGCGGCGACGGCGACGCCGAGCCAGGCGTAAGGCAGCGCGCGGCTGGTATAGGTCGCGATGTAGAGCGACTCGATCGACGGGCGGGCGAGGCCGTAGCCGCCGAGCAGGAAGAAGGCAAAGGCGCAAAGGCCGGCGATCAGGCGGCGGCGGTCTTCGGGCGGGTCTTCGTCGGTGGGGGCGGACTCGGGCGTTGGGGCGGGATCGGTCACGGGACCTCGTCAAAGCGATAGATGCGATTCTTGAAAGGCACGGGTCGGCCTTCGCGCAGGAAGGCGACGACCAGCGCTTCGAGCGCGGCGTGGCTTCGGGTCAGCGATTCGGCCAGCGTCTGGCGATCGAGATCCTGCCGCGCGTCGCGGCGGCTGGCTTTATGGCCGACGACCACCGCGGCGACCGACAGCTCGGCTTCGTTGAGCAGCACGGCTTCGGGGCCGATGCTCATGCTGTTGACCTGGGCGCCCTGGCGCGCGTACCAGGCGTTCTCGGCGGCGGTTTTGGTGCGCGGGCCGCCGACGTAGGCAAAGAGCACCT
The DNA here is from genome assembly GCA_020430675.1 of Myxococcales bacterium. Next base: position 2,693 of record JAGQJJ010000217.1, on the reverse strand, counting down.
CGCCGGCGATGCCATGACCGATGCCACGGGCGATGCCATCGATCTGCGCGCCCAGCTCGGCGTCGAACAGACCGCCGTCGAGCACCAGATGGCCTTGAAAATCAGCGGGTTCGGGCCAAAGCGTGCAGGCGGTGCCATCGGGCAGACGGTTGTCGGGCATGAACAGGTCGTAGACGCGCAGGGGCCGGAAGAGGGGCACCATGGGGTCCATCACACCCACCGAGCTGGTCAGCAGCACCGAGCCGACGTTGGCGATGGCCAGCGCCGCGGCCTGGGCGCGCCAGTTGATCTGATGCGGCAGATGGCGATGCGGGGTGCCATGGCGAAAGAGCACGAAGGCATTGCGGCGCTCGGGCCAGCGGTGCAGGGTGGCGGGGCCGAAGATGGTGTCGGTCGTCACCGCGGGCAGGTCGTAGCCGCCGAGGCGGGGCTCGGCGAAAGCGCTGCCGAGCACGACGGCGACGCCCTGTCGCAACACCTTCATTCCGGCGGCTCCCAAGCATCAACCGCGGCGAGCCAGGCGTCGACGTGCGCGTCCGATGGCATGCGCCAGTCGCCGCGGGGCGAGAGCGCGACGGTGCCCACCTTGGGGCCGTCGGTGGCGCACGAGCGTTTGAACTGGCTCCAGAAGAAGCGCTGCAAGAAGGTGCGCAGCCAGTGTTTCAGCGTGGCGATGTCATAACGGGTGCCAAAGGCCACGATCGCCAGGTCGAGCAGGCGGCCGGGGCGGGCGCCGCGGCGCACAAAATGCCACAAGAAGAAGTCATGCAGCTCGTAGGGGCCGATCTTCTCTTCGGTGAGTTGGGCGATGGTGCCATCGGCATCGGCGGGCAGCAACTCGGGCGAGATGGGCGTGTCGAGGATGGCAAACAGCGTCTTGCGCAGCGCGCTGGGATCATGGGTCGACCACGTCTGGGCGCGCTCGTTGGCCACCCAGCGAATCACGAATCGAATCAGGGTTTTGGGCACGCCGGCGTTCACGTCATACATCGAGATATGATCGCCGGCATAGGTGGCCCAGCCCAATGCCTTCTCGCTCAGGTCGCCGGTGCCGACCAGCAGGCCGCGCTCGGCGTTGGCGAGGCACATCAGCACCAGGGTGCGCAGGCGGGCCTGCACGTTTTCGACGGTGATGTCGGCCAGCGCGGGCATATTGCGCAGGCGGTCGATCAAGGCGTCGACGGTGTCGATGCCATCGGCGGCTTTGTGACCCATGGCGCCGAGGATGAGCCGGCTGGCATCGGCGATGCTGATCTCACGAAACCGCGCGCCCAGGTCATTGGCCAGCGCTTCGGCGTTGGTGCGCGTGCCGGCGGTGGTGCCCAGGCCGGGCATGGTCACGCAGAGCAGGTCGTCGATGGGTTGATCGCAGAGCGCGAGCGCTTGCGCGGCGACGAGCGCGGCCTGGGTGCTGTCGACGCCGCCCGAGACGCCGAGCACGAGCTTGGGGCGGCCCAGGGCCTTCATGCGCGTGGCGAGCGCGTTGCTCTGGATTTCGAAGACCTCCCAGCAGCGTGTGGCCAGGGTGGCCGGGTCGCCGGGCAGGAAGGGATGCGCGGGCACCGCGCGGCGCAACGGGGCGCGGGGGGCCTCGGCATCGAAGGCCAATCGCCGGAAGGGCTTGTGATGCAAACGCGCGCAATCATTGAAGCTATTGGTCGACAAGCGCTCGCGCAACAGCCCTTCGAGGTCGAGGTCGGTCGCCACCAACTGGTCGTGGCGGGCGAAGCGCGTCGACTCGGCGAGCACCGAGCCGTTCTCGCAGATGAAGGCGTCGGCGTCGAAGGCCAGGTCGGTCGAGGACTCGCCGGGTCCGGCGGCGACGTAGATGTAACCGCATTTGCCGCGGTCGCTGGCCGACCGGGCGAGCAGGCGGCGCAGCTCGGCCTTGCCGACGACAAAGTTCGAGGCCGACAGGTTGCAGGCCACGGTCGCGCCGGCGCCGACCTGGAAGGCTGAGGGCGGCAGGTGCACCCAGTAGTCTTCGCAGATCTCGACGCCGACGATGAGGTCGGGCGTCTGCCGGGCGCAGAAGAGCAGGTCGAGGCCGAAGGGCACGTCGCTCTTGCCGACGCGCGCGGTCTCGCCGGGCAGCACCTCGCGGCCGGGGCGGAACCAGCGGCTCTCTTCAAACTCGCGATAATCGGGCAGAAATGCCTTGGGCACCAGGCCGAGCACCCGGCCGCCCTGCACCGCGGCGGCCACGTTGTACAGCCCGCCGCCGACGCGCAGCGGCAGGCCGATCAGCGCCAGCGGGGCCAGCGCGCGGCCGGCGTCGGCCAGGGCCAGCAAGGCTTCGACGCAGCGCCGTTGCAACAGGTTGTCGAGGAACAGGTCGCGCGCGGTGTAGCCCGACAGGCCCAGCTCGGGGAAGACCACCAGGCCGCAGCCGGCCTCGTGGGCCCGATGCCACAGCTCGAGGGTGTGTTCGAGGTTGAAGGCGAAGTCGGCGACCCGGCAGGCGGGCACGGCGACGCTGACGCGGGCGAATCCATCCAGCATGGGCGCAGAGTGCCCCAGACCGGCGCGGGGGGCAACGCGGGCGGGGCGCTGCGCCCGTCGATCACCCTCGGGGCTTCTGGTACCTTCCGGCCCGAATTGCGCACACCCCCAAGGAGACCCCATGCAGATCCTCGTCCTCAACAGCGGCTCGTCCAGCATCAAGATCGACCTGCTCGACGCGCACAGCGGCG
>JAGQJJ010000216.1 GCA_020430675.1 Myxococcales bacterium | reverse complement strand
TGCGCCCGGGCGACCCGCCGAACCGCGACGTGAGCCGCGGCCTGGCCTGGCTGCTGGGTCTGGCCGATAGCTGATGGGGTGAGGCGCGATGGCTGACGAGGAGATTGAGGGCGACGACCGCGAAGAGCGCATGGAGGCCCTGCTCGCGACCCTGGGCGTGCCCGGCGGGCTGGCGATGATGCAGGTCTACAGCGCGTCGGTGACCCACGCGGGCAATGTGACCGTCGACCCGGGCTCGCGGCCGTGGATTCCCACCGGCGCGCGCAGCATCGGGGGCCGGGTGCGCGCGTTGGTGCAGCACCCGAAAGACGCGCGCATCCTGTACGCGGGCACCGCCTTCGGGGGGGTCTTTCGCACGACCGATGGCGGCGACACCTGGGCCCCCATTGGCGCGGCCGACGCCGCCTACCCGGTCGGCGCGCTGGCCATCGCGCCCTCGAACCCCAACATCCTCTATATCGGCAGCGGCGAGCAGTTCCCCCAGATCGTGCTCAACCCGCCGCAGGGGCCGCCGGGGCTCGGCATCTTCCGGTACGACGCGGCGGCCAATTCCCTGACCAACGAGGTCGGCCCGCAGCCGGCGAGCCCCCCGGTGCCGGCGGGCGCCTCGGCCGGTTATGGCGCCATCGCCGTCGACCCGCACGACGAGCACCGCTGCTGGTTCGCCGCCGACACCGGCCTGTGGCGCCGCGAGCGCGCGGCCAACGGCACGGTCAGCTTCACGCAGGACCTGCCCCCGGCGCTCATCGGCCAGGTGACCGATGTGGTCATCGCCGAGAACTTCGATCCGGCCCACCCCAGGCACCTGCGTCTCTACATCGGCATCCAGGGACGAGGGGTCTACGCCGCGGTCTGCACGGGCGCCGGCGCGTTGACCTGGCAGGGGCGGCTGAACACCAGCGCCGCCACCGGCACGATGAGCCGCGTCCGCCTCGCGCTTTGCCACCGCCGGCCGCAGCGGGTCTATGCGCTGCTCGAAACCGCCGCCCGCAACGGCTACCTGCCGCTCGAAGTCACCGATGACGCCGGGGTCAACTGGACGCCCCGCGCGCTGCCCGCCGCGCCGGTGCTGGGCACCTACCCGTGGTGGTGCACCTTCATCGGCGCCCACCCCGATCACCCCGACATCGTGGTCGTCGGCGGGGTCGAGGTGCTGCGCAGCCTCGACGCCGGGGTCAACTGGACGCATGTGGTCGATACCCGCCTCTACGACCAGGGCGACTACGCGCAGCACGCCGACCAGCACGTCGGCTTCTTCGACCGCGCTGAACCCAACGCCTTCTGGCTCACCAATGACGGCGGCGTCGCCCGCGCCACCGACATGATCAACCAGAACCCGGCGACCAGCGGCGGCTGGCGCAAGCGCAGCCACGGCCTGCTCATCGGGCAGTTCAACGACATCACCGTGCACCCCACCTTCCCCGAGATCATGGGTGGTGGGCTGCAAGACAACGGCACCTGGCTCGGCTTCGGCGGCCCCACCTGGTACTCCATCGGCGGCGGCGATGGCGGGCAGCTCGCCCTGCGGGTCAACGACGCGCGCACCTTCTTCCCCACGACCCAGACGCGCGTCGACCGCGCCATCGTGGGCGCGCCGACCTCGACCTATCCGACCCCCGGCTTCTACCCGCTGCTGCAGCGCGGCATGCTCAATGCAGACCGCGCGGGCACCCAGCGCGCTTTCTCGATGGTGCTCAACGTCACCGCCAACATGGCCGGCAGCCTGCCGCCCTTCGTGGGCCTCGTTCGCGGCCACCCGGTCACCCAGGACCATATGCTCGCCGGGCGCCAGGGCGGCGTCGGCGCGACCGGCAACGCCTACTGGACGAACAACGGCGGCGTCGGCTGGACGTCGATGGGGCTGCCCGGTTTTGTGGCGGGCAACGCCCAGGCGGTGACCGTCGTCGCTTACGGCGTCGGCGCCAGCGGGGCCAGCGCCGATTGGTGGATCGGCACCTCGACCGGCCGGGTCATCGTCGGCACCGGCGCCACCGAAGCGACCAAAGCCTACGCGGTGGTCACCCCGCCGCACCCGCCGGGCACCAACCCGCGCATCGGCGCCATCGTGCCCCACCCGGGCACCCGTGATTACGTGGTGGTGGTCACCGCCGGCGACGCGGGCAACAACGTCAGCCAGGGCCGGGTCTGGCTCACCCGCAACCGGGGCACGAGCTGGGTCGACCTCACCGTCGACGTGGCCGCCTCGCCGGTCAACTCGTTGCCGCCGAGCCCGTTCATCGCGGCCGCCTTCGACCCGCAGCCCGCCGTCGGCGACCCGCAGGTGCTCTTTGTCGGCACCACCGTCGGGGTCTACGTCGCCCGCAACCTGCCCCGCCGCAACGCACCCGCGGCCGCGGTGGCCCCTGTCATTTGGAACAACTTCAACAACCGCGCGGGCTCCGGCGTGCCCGCGGTGCGCGGCAAGCTGCCGCTGACGTTCATCACCGACCTCGAGCTGCGCGGCACGCGGCTCTATGCGGCGACCCATGGCCGCGGCATCTACGAGTGCGAGCTGGCGACAGCCGGCGGCATCCCGCAGTACCGCCTGTACTTGCGGCAGACCGTGATCGAGAGCGGCCTGACCTACCCACGCCCCACGCCCGCGGTGCTCAACGGCGCCGCCGCCGGCCAGTGGAACGGCGACCCGCGCTTCCCCGCGGGCACCGTGCAGATGAACGACACCGACGGCTACGACCTGCGCGTCGACAACGCGCCCTTCCAATTCCTCGACGCGGTCATCGACGGGGTCGAGTTCGACACCTCGCTGGCGCATAAATCCGTCGCGGGCGGGCGCAAGAACGCCGTCTATGTGCAGGTGCACACCCGCGGGTGGGACGGCCTGACCGGCGCCAACGCCGCCCGCGTGCACCTCTTCTTTGCCACGCACCCCGCGCCGGCTAACGCCAACGCCGCGCCCGGCCCCAACCTGCAGGCCGGCTTCTGGGCCGCCGCCACCAACGACGGCACCTCGCCCGCCGCGCCTGCCGGCCCCTGGCAACGCATCGACGTCGCCCGCTCGCTGACCACCGTCGGACCCGGCCAGCCGGCGGTCGCCCGCTTCGAGTGGCAGGCGCCGCCCACCATCGCCGCCGGCCAGCAGATCGCCCTGCTCGCGGTGGTCACCAGCGCTGGCGACCCGATCGGCGTGCCCGCGCTCGACCTGCCCACGCTCATCCGCAACGAGCGCCGCGCCATCTACCGGCAGGTGCCGCTGACGCCCTTCCAGCCGCAGGTCTACCTGCGCGACGGCACCGACGACGCCGGCGACCTGGGCAGCGTGCTCGCCGCCGGGCGCAGCCCCGACATCATCGTGCGCAACGCGGCCGAAGCGAACCCGGCCAACGCCTTCGCCGACCTGCTCGACCGCCGCGACGCCGACCGCCTCACCGGCGGCGTGGTCAACCATGTCTACGTGCGCGTCTTCAACACCACGACGCAGCCCACCAACGTCGACGTCGACCTCTACTGGGCCCGCACCAACGCGCCCATCAGCGACCCCGACGCGCACGCCCCGCCCTTCGAGGCCGGCAAGATCGTCGCCGCGGTCCCGCTCGGCACGGTGACCAACGTGGCCATCCCCGCCGAGGGCTGGGCGGTCGCCGCCTTCCAGTGGACGCCCGACGCGCCGCCCGACCACCCGACGCCGGCCTATAAAGACGCCCTGGTCATCGCCCTCGTGCGCAGCCATGATGCCCTCGACCCCGGCCCAGTGCCCGGGCCGCATCACCGACGTGGAGAGCTTCTGGCGCTTCTTCCGCACCCTCGCCGACGCCGACAACGCCGCCATGCGCGCCGTGCGCTTCAACTGACCGCAGCGCGCCCGGTCGGAGACCTGCGGACGCCCCCGTGCGGGCGCCCACCTCACCGCCGTGGGCTGCGACCGACCATGCCACGCCCGGCCCCAGACTTGCTGACGCCCCCTCGCAGGCGCCCGCATCTGCGACCGTTCCCAGAACGTCAGTGCGGCGTCATGCTGACAATATTTGGACTACGTTTCAATCGATTTGAGGCGATTGCTGCCATTTTTTGCGCCCTCGTCGCGCTCGCGTGCAGCGGCCCGGCGCCCCAACCTCGGCCCGAACCGGAACCGATGCCACCGACCGCCCCCAAAACCGCCGCCCCGACCCCCCTCGATGCCCATGCCGGCCGGCTGACCGCGCGCCCGGCGCCCGGCGGCGTCACCAACGCTGGCGAGACCCGGCTCTACCTCGACGCGCCCGGCGCGGTGTTTGCGATCGACCTGCCCGGCGGCGCCCTGCGCTGGGCCGGCCCTCCGGGCGTGCCTTTGCTCGCCGAAGCGCAGCGGGTGCTGGTGCTCGAAGACGACGGCGCGCTCACCGCGCTCGCCGCTGCCGATGGCCGCCCGCGCGGGCGCACGCCGCCGCTGCCCTTCCCGTATGCCCGCGGTGTTGTCGAGGCGCTCGAATGGACGCAAGACGGCGCCCTGCAAGCCCGCTGGATGGCCGAGCTGCCCGCCGCCGGCCCCCGCGAGGCGGTCTCGCAACAGGGGCTTGCTCGGTGGACTCCCAGCGACGCGGCCTGGACGCCGGTCACCTCACCTGAAGAAGTGCCGCGGCCGAGCCTGCTCGAAGCCGGCGACGCACCCTTTGCGCTGGCCGAAGAGGCCCTGCCCGAAGGCTGGCGCCACGCCGACTGGACGTTCCAGATCGTGCGCCGCCACGACGAGGTGCTCGCCCGCCGCGCCCACGCCGGCAAGGCCCGCCCCGCCCGCAAGCTGGCCACGCTCGAAGCCGCCCCCGCCACCCTGCGCGTCTATCGCACGCTCGACGAGGCCCACGCGCTGGCCGTGCGCTGCCCCGCTCCAGGCGAACCGTGCACCTGGGCGCTGTTCAACCTGACCGACGACCGCGCCCCCACCGAAGGCCCCGGCGGCGAACACCTCGCCGGCCGCCCCGCCGTGCGCGGCGGCGTGCTGCCCTGGCCGGTCGGTGCCATCAGCGGCGACCCCGAAGCCCTGCAAGGCTTTGCGCTGCCCGGCGGCGACCTGCGCTTCACGCACCCGCTGCGCCGGCCCGCCCTCGCCGCGCCCGCGCCCTGACGCCGTCCTGTCGCTCAGTCCGGCGGGATGCGCGCGCGCAGGGCGGCCATGTCGATGTCGAGCTTGAAGCCGCTCGCGCCCAGCTCGACGCCGTCGCGATCGAGCTGAAACCACACCCACGCCTGCGCCGCGCCGCCATTGATGTTGGTCACCGTGTGCAGCCCCATGAAGTCGACGCCCGCCTCGCCGACCGCGACCTGCGCGTGCCGATCGCCGCGGCTCAACTGGCGCAGGCCGCCGCCCGAGGTGGTCAGGCTCCAGCGCCGTTCCATCAGGCCGCGGTTGGGGGTCGCCGACATCACATACTGCACGTGCAGGCGGTCGGGATCCCGGGCCGGCGCCGGCGGGCAATAGAGGAACAGCCGACCGCTGACCGTGACCTCATCACATGAAAACCGCCACTCGGGCGCCACACGCGGCCCATCGAGGCACGCGGCCCGTGCATCGGCCGGCGTCACCTCGATCTCGCCGCAGCGCACCGCGTCGTTTGCGCCGCGCGCGTCGAGCAGCGGCCGAACGCAGGCCGGGGCGGCGAAGCAAGCCGGGTCGCCGCAGGGGTCCAGCACTTCATCCGCCGCGCACGGGTCGACCGGTCCGAGATCGGGCGCCGCGTCGACCACCTGGTCGGGCATGGCATCGGGCATGGCGTCGGGTATGGCATCTGGCATGGCATCGACGATGCCATCGATGAAGGCATCGGGCAGGGCATCGGCCGACGCATCGACCAAGGTATCGACCAAGGCATCCACCGCGCGGTCCGGCGCGGCATCATCGACCGGGCTCGGGTCGACCACCGGCCGCATATCCGCCGCCCCGAGTTCCGGCGCCGAGGCATCCATCACCGCGCCATCGCGCAAGGCCGGCCGGGCGTCATTTGATGAGGTCGTCTCATCATCACAGCCCATCGCGAGGCAGGCGATGCCGCCAAAGATGGCCCATCGAAGGGTCGCCGATCGCATGGGCGCTTTCTACCGGCTCGCCGACCCCGCGGCAAGGCCGACGCTGCGTCAGAACCCGCAGGCGACCCCAGGTCAGGGCGGACCACGCCCCGCCGTTCACGTGGGCGAGGGCAGTGACCAGAGGCAGCCCGGCGGGGCGTCGCGCGGGTCGCCAAAGGCACCACCGGGCCGTGGGCTTTGATCCCGTTTGCCGGGGGCGCGCCCGGTGCGGGCACGGCCAGCTTGCACGGCGCGGCGCGGGCGGCCGATAGTGGCGGCATGTCCGCGCCGATCATCGCTCCGACGCCTCCCGCCGCCGGCTCCGCGCAGCCGATCGGCACCGAGGTCGGCACCCTCGCCGGCACCGGCGGCGACCTCGACGGCGCGCCGGTCGAGGCGCTCGCGCCGCGGGCCATCGCCGATCGCTACGTCGCGCAGGGCCGCCTGGGCGCCGGGGGCATGGGCGTCGTCGAGCGCGTCTACGACCGCGTGCTCGAACGGCCCGTCGCCCTCAAGACGCTGCGTTGGCAGCGCGTGGGCGACGCGCCGGCGCACCGCCGCTTCGAGGTCGAAGCCACCATGACCGCCGGCTTGCAGCACCCGATCATCGTGCCGGTGCATGACCGCGGCGTCGGCCTCGACGGGCGGCCCTGGTACACGATGAAGCTGATCGAGGGGCGCACGCTGCGGCAGGCGCTTGCTGAGGGGTTGCCGCAGCGCCGCGCCGTCGACGTGTTGCAGCGCGTGGCCGAGGCGGTGGCCTATGCCCATCGGGCCGGCGTCGTGCACCGCGACATCAAGCC
>JAGQJJ010000215.1 GCA_020430675.1 Myxococcales bacterium | reverse complement strand
CTGAAGCCGCCACCGCTGAGACCACCGCCAGCCGGGTTGCCGCTGAATCCGCCACTGGCGGGCCCTGCGGGTGAGCCGGTGGGGCCGCTCGACGCGGGCACTTCAGCGTCGAGGCGGGCTTCGAGGCGAGCCAGGCCCGAGAGCACCTCGGCGAGCGGCAGCGTGGGGCCCTGGTGGCAGAGCCGCAGCAGGGTCATCTCGAAGACCAGCTTCGGAAACGGTGAGCGCGAGGCTTCGTCGGCGCCTTGCAGCAGCGCGTTGAACAGCCGGTGGATGCGCGCCGGGTCGACGTCGGCGACGAGCTTGACCATCGCGCCCAGCTCTTCGGCGGGCACGTCGACGAGGCGCTCGGCGTGGGTGCAGACGCGCACGACCATCAGGTCGCGCAGGTGCTGCACGAACTCGGCGGCGAACTTCTGCAGGTCGAGCCCGAAGCGGAAGAGGCGGTCGACCACGTCGAGCGCGCGCTGGCCGTCGCCGTCGAGCACCGCGGCGGTGAGGTCGTAGAGCACCTGGCGGTCGGCGATGCCAAGCACCTCACGGGTCTGGGCCTCGCGGATGGTGGTGCCGCAGAACGCGATGACCTGGTCGAGCAGCGACAACGAGTCGCGCATGCCGCCGCGCGATTCGCGGGCGATGTGGTGCAGCGAGGCGGCGTCGACGTCGACGCCCTCGGCGGCGGCGATCTGGCCCACGGCGTCGACGATCTCGCGCTCGGCGATGCGCTTGAAGTCGTAGCGCTGGCAGCGCGACAGGATGGTGTCGGGGATCTTGTGCGGTTCTGTGGTGGCGAAGACGAACAGGACGTGGGCCGGCGGCTCTTCGAGGGTCTTCAACAGGGCGTTGAAGGCGCTCGTCGAGAGCATGTGCACCTCGTCGATGATGTACATCTTGCGCTTGCCCCGGGTGGGCATGAACTTCACCGACTCGCGAATCTCGCGAATCTGCTCGACGCTGTTATTGCTGGCGCCGTCGATTTCGAAGACGTCGACCGAGGTGCCGTTGCTGATCTCGACGCAGGCGGGGCATTCGCCGCAGGGCGTGGTCGTCGGGCCATGCACGCAGTTGAGCGCCTTGGCCAGAATGCGCGCGCAGGTGGTCTTGCCGACGCCGCGGCTGCCGGTGAAGAGCAGCGCGTGCGCGACGCGGTTCAGCTCGATGGCGTTTTCGAGCGTGCGGGTGACGTGGCCCTGGCCCACCACTTCGGCGAAGGTGCTGGGGCGCCACTTGCGAGCGAGGACGAGGTAGGACACGCGGCAGTCTGACTCCGATGTAGGGTCGATGACCGGACCCAGCACCCCGGGGGTGCCGCTACCGTTGCTGCCTTCCGGCCCTGGCGGAGTTCACGGTCTCCGGTCACCGGGCCCGGTCATCATAAGCGTCACATCGCGACGCGGCTCACAGCGGAGAGGGAGGGATTCGAACCCTCGGTGCCCTTTTGGAGCACACACGATTTCCAGTCGTGCACCTTCGACCACTCGGTCACCTCTCCCCACGCGATTCGAACTTCAGCAAGCCGCCCGACCCACCGCGGTGGGTTCTGTTGGCGGAGAGGGTGGGATTCGAACCCACGGTAGGCGGACCTACACTTGATTTCGAGTCAAGCGCCTTCGACCACTCGGCCACCTCTCCACGAAGGGCGGCTCACGCTGTTCGTCGTCGGCGGGCGCGGAAGAAGTCGCGAAGCACCGCAGCGCACTCGGGCGCGCGCAGCCCCGCTTCGACTTCGAGCCGATGGTTCAGCCGGGCGTCGGTGGGGATGCGGTAGAGCGACTCGACGGCGCCGCCTTTGGGATCGGAGCAGCCGTAGACCAGCCGCGCGACGCGGGCATTGACCAGCGCGCCGGCGCACATCGGGCAGGGTTCGAGGGTGACGATGAGGGTGCAATCGCAGAGGCGCCAATGGCCAATCCGGGCGGCGGCCTGACGCAGCGCGATGATCTCGGCGTGCGCCGTCGGGTCGGCCAACCGCTCGCGCAGGTTGTGGCCGCGGCCGATGATTCGGCCCTCATGCACCACCACCGCGCCGACGGGCACTTCGCCGCTTGCCCCCGCCCGCCGGGCGAGCACGAGGCAGACACCCATCCAGACGTGGTCGGGTACCGGCTTCGCGAAGGACCGGTCGTGCACGAAGGCTCCAAAAAGAGAAGGATGAGACCCGGCGCGGTCGCTTGACCGCGCCGGGTCTCGGCGCACTCGGCAGGATTCGAACCTGCGACCCTCGGTTCCGTAGACCGATGCTCTATCCAGCTGAGCTACGAGTGCACGATGCGGCGGAGAGAGAGGGATTCGAACCCTCGATGAGGTTTCCCCCATACTCCCTTAGCAGGGGAGCGCCTTCAGCCACTCGGCCATCTCTCCTCATGTCCGTCTGCTGGCCGTGCGCGGCGCTCGCCAAGGCGGTCCTCAGGAGACGTTTTTCTGTGAGCCGTGTCGATGTCAATGAGCCGGCCGACACGTGAGGGTTTGGGGCGGAGGAGGAGGGATTCGAACCCACGGCGGGTTGCCCCGCAACGGTTTTCAAGACCGCCGCCTTAAACCACTCGGCCACTCCTCCAGAGAAGACGGCCCGCGTCGGAGAGCGGGTATATATCGGGCGTCGTGACGGGGGTCAAGCAGTTTTCATCGGCTCGCCGATCACCTCGACCCCGCCCATATACGGGTGCAGCGCCGCGGGCAGGCGCACCGTGCCGTCGGCTTGCTGGCCGTTTTCGAGCAGCGCGACGACGGTGCGGCCGATCGCGAGGCCCGAGCCGTTGAGCGTGTGCAGCAATTGCGGCTTCTTGACGCCGGGCGCGCGGTAGCGAATGGCGGCGCGGCGGGCCTGGAAGGGGCCGAAGTTGGAGCACGAGCTGATCTCGCGGTAGGCGCCCTGGCCGGGCAGCCAGACCTCGAGATCGTAGGTGCGCTGGGCGGAGAAGCCGAGGTCGGCGGCGCACAGGTCGACGACGCGGTAATGCAGGCCGAGGCGCTGGAGCACGGCTTCGGCGTGGCCGGTGAGCGCTTCGTGGGCCGCGGGGCTGTGCTCGGGCTCGCAAAACTGCACGAGCTCGACCTTCTGGAACTGGTGCTGGCGAATCAGGCCCCGCGTATCGCGGCCGTAGCCGCCCGCCTCGCGTCGGAAGCAAGGGGTGTAGGCGGTGTAGCGAATGGGCAGGCCGCCCTCGGGCACGATCTCGTCGCGGTGCAGGTTGGTGACCGGCACCTCGGCGGTGGGCACCAGCGCGAGGCCGTCGCGCTCGATGAGGAAGGCGTCATCCATGAACTTGGGGAACTGGCCGGTGCCGCGCATCGAGTCGTGGTTGACCACAAACGGCGGCAGGATCTCGGTGTAGCCGTGCTCGGTCGTGTGCAGGTCGAGCATGAAGCTGATCAGCGCCCGCTCCAGGCGGGCGAGCGCACCGCGGTAGACGGCGAAGCGGGTGCCGGTGATCTTGGCGGCGCGCTCGAAGTCGAGCAGGCCGAGGCGCTCGGCGATGGCCCAGTGCTCGGCGGGTTCGAAGTCGAAGGCCGGTTTCTCGCCCACGACGCGCAGCACCCGGTTGTCGGCTTCTGAGGCGCCGTCGGGCACCGCGTCGTCGGGCGTGTTGGGGATGCGCAGCAGCGCGTCTTCGAGCTGTTCTTCGACCGTCTTGAGCGCTTCGGCGGCGGTCTTGATCTCGTCGGCGACGGCGCGCATCTGCTCGCGGAAGGCGGCGAACTCGGGGCCGCTCTTGTCGGCGGTGCGCATGCCCTTCTCGGCTTCGGCCTTGGCCTGCCGCAGCCCGTCGGCCTGGGCGATCAGCTCGCGGCGGCGGGCGTCGAGGGCGAGCAGGTCGTCGAACAGGGTCACCGCGCCGCGGCGGTGCAGGCGGCGCGCGAAGGCGTCGGGATCCTGGCGAATCTCGCGGATGTCGAGCATGGGGCCCTCCGGTCGGGTCGGAGGGCTGTTGTTACCCGCGCGTCGCAGCGATGCGCAAGTCCATTGACCCCCCAAGCGCGCAGGACGCGGCGATGCGGGCAAGGCCACGAGCGGAGGCGATGCTGGCGCATCGTCGAGCGGCCCAGCCCGCGACCTGACGGGGCGCAGGCCGGTCGCAAAGCGACAGAACGCAGCCCGCGGCGTCGCGGACAAGCGCGACGGGGTCAATGGCGCAGCGCACCGCTGTCAAAGGTTGCGCAAGAGGTCGCGCGCGGTGGGCGCGTTGTCGCCGTTGGGCGCCAGCTCGACGTAGGTCTCGCAGTGGTGGCGGGCCTGGCTCCGGTTGCGCTCTTTTTGCAGCGCGCAGAGCGTGTAATGGCACTCGGCCTGCTTGTTGTCGCGGCGCAGCGCCTGCTGACAGAGCAGCTCGACCTTGCGCAGATCGACCGGCTGCTTGCGCAGGTGCACCGCGGCCGATTCGGCATAGGCGGCGGCCATGGTCGGGTCGCGCTTGATGGCCTGGTCGAAGTCGGCGATGGCCTTGTCGAGATCGCCGGTGCGGTCGCGCATCTCGCCGCGCAGGAACCAGGGCTCGGCGTTCTTGGGGTCGCACTTCATCGCGCGCCCGAAGTCGTCGATGGCGCCCTGCCACTCGGCGAAGGTGGCCATCTGCATGCGGCCGCGGCGGATGAAGACGTCGCAGAGCGAGGCGGCGAGGCGCTCGTCTTCGGCGGCCTGCTGGGCGACGATGTTGTATTCCTCGCGCGCCGCTTCGAGCTGGGCTTTGTCGGCGCCGGCGGCCAACGCCCGGCCGAGCCAGTAGTGGAAGGTGTAGTTGCGCTTGTCGTGCTCGACGGCCTGCTTGAAGTGCTGGATGGCCGACTCGTAGCGCTCCTGGGCGAAGGTGACGCGACCCAGGAAGTAGTGGGTCTCGACCTGCTTGGGGTCGAGCGCTTCGGCTTTGGTCAACAGGTCGTGGGCTCGGTCGAGGTCGCCGTGCTCGAAGAAGGCCGAGCCGGCGTAGCGCAGGTAGACCGGGTTCTCGGGCTCTTTGGCCAGCGCCTTCTCGTAGTGGCCGATCGCCTCGTCGATGCGGTGCAGCGCCTGCTTGGCCTGGCCGAACTCGAAGCTCGGGTCGGCGTGGAAGTCGGGGCGCGCGGCGAGGTGCTCCAGCTCGGCGAGCGCAGGTTCGGCCTTGTCGAGCGCGAGCAGCACGGTGACCAGGTCGAGGCGGGCCTGGAGCAGTGCCGGGTCGATCTTGAGCGCCTTGCGGTAGTCGGATTCGGCCTCGACGAGCAGGTCGCGCTGCCCGCTGGTCTCGGCGAGACGCTTGTTGAGGTCGGCGATGCCCACCAGGATCAGCGCGCCGTCGGGGTGCTGCTCGCGGGCGGCCTTGAGGTAGGCGATGGCCTCGCGCACCTTGGCTTCTTTGACCAGCAGCTCGGCCATCTTGAGCTGCGCCGGCTGGTAGGCGGCGTCGAGCTCAAGCGCCTTCTGGTAGGCGAGCCGGGCCTGATCGAAGGCGCGCTGGCGCAGGTGCACGTCGCCGAGCGCGGCTTGCACCTCAGGCGAGTCGGGGAACTGGGCCGCCGCCGCTTCGAGGGTCTTGAGGGCACGCTCGACGCGGCTGAGCTGCTCGTGGCACTGCGCGATCTTGATGGCGATCTGCGGGCTTTGCACACCGGCGGCGCTGAGCGCTTCGAGCTGTTCGAGGGCCTTGTCGAAGTTCTTGGTGGCAAAATGGCGCTCGCTGAGCAGGTCGAGCGCTTCGATATTGCGCGGCCACGCGCGGATGGCTTCTTCCAGGTCGGTGACCGCGGCGTCGTCCTCGCCAGCGGTGAGGCGCATGCGGGCGCGCAGCAGCAGCGCCGAGGAGCGCGCGGGGCCCGAGAGGCGCTCGGCGTCGAGCGCGAGCACCTGTTCGATCAGCTTGGTCGCACGCTGGGCATTGCCCTGGCGCTCTTCGATGGCGGCGAGCGCGTTGGCCACCGCGGGCGCGCCGGGCGCCTTGGTATAGAGGTCTTCAAGCAGCTTGCGGGCGCGGTCGAGCTGGCCGGCTTTGAGCGCCAGCTCGCCAGCCATGCGCTGGGCGCCGAGCTGGGTGGCGTCGAGCTCAAGCGCCTGCACGAAGGCGTCGAGGGCCGGCACCGACTCGCCCTTCAGCAGCCGCGCGTGGCCGAGCAGGTACTGGGCGCGCGCGTCTTCGGGGCTCTTTTCGGCGAGCGCGATCGCCCGATCGATGGCCTCGGCGTTGCCTTCGGCCAGCGCCACCGCCAACGCGGCGCGGTGGCCGGCGCCGCTCTCGGCCATAGCGGGGTCGAGCCCGGTGAGCATCTCGCCCGCGTTTTTGGTCCAGCGCGGGTTGCCGGGGAACTCGAGCGAGCCGAAGGCATACAGCTCGATGAGCTTGACGGTGTCTTCGCCGCTGAGCGACTTGCGGCGCGATTCGAGGCGGCCGATGGCGTCGCGATAGCCGGCGATCTCGGCGAGGGTCGCGCCGCTGGTCGGGATCATGCCGTCTTCGTCGGGCGTCTGCGGGGCGATCGGCGGCTCGACCTGGTCGGGCGCGACGGCCGCGGGTGTCTTGGGCTTGTGGCGCTTGGTGGTGCGCGTGCGCTCGGTCGGGCTCTCGTTGGAGAAGGGGCCGATGCCCGCGACCATCAGGCCGCCGGCGACCAGGACCAGCAGCGCGGCGACGCCCGCGGCGATGAGCAGCGTCTTCTGACGCGAGCCGCGCGCGGGTTTTTCGGCGGCCGCGGCGTCGCCGCCATAGAGGCTGGCTTCGTCGGCGCCGGGCAGATCGGGCACGTCTTCGGGCGCGATGAGGCCCTCGGACAATCCGGGTACACCGCCGACGCCGGGCACGCCGCCAACGCCGGGCACGCCGCCGACGCCGGGCACGCCG
>JAGQJJ010000214.1 GCA_020430675.1 Myxococcales bacterium | reverse complement strand
CGGCGTCGCGGCGGTCGCGCGCATGGGCGCTGGCTCGCGGCCTAGGGCGGTCACGGCGCCGACGAAGTCGCCCGCGCCCAGGGTGGTCAGGTAGGCGTCGTCCTGCTCGACGTCGACCTCGCCCGCCACGATGAGGAACAGCCCGTCGGCCGGCAGCCCGCGCTTCATCAGCGTGTCGCCCGAGACGAACTGGCGCAGCAGGAAGCGGTCGACGAGCGGCAGCCGGTGCGCGGCGTCGAGGTGGCCGAAGAGGCCCGAGCCGCTGACGTGAAAATCGGCCATGCGGCGCTGGGCGGTGACGCGCAGGGCGCGCTCCCAGTCGCGGTAGCGCGCGCGCACGGCGTCGACGGCGCGGATGGGCAAGAGCAACAGCTCGCTCTCGCGCTCGGCGCGCGAGGCGGCCCGCCAGCGGCCGCCGCGCACCACCTCGACCACGCCGAGCAGGCCGCCGGCGTCGATGGGCGAGAGCATCGCCTTGCGCCGCGCGTCGGCGTCCTTTTCCCGCGTCACCCGGCCGCGCAGCACGACGTACGGCCCGTCGAACCGGTCGCCCGAGCTGACGATGGGCGTGCCAATGCGCGCGGTCTGGCGCTCGCCGGCGTCGAGCAGGTCGCGCAGCGCCTCGCGGGGCAGGTCGGCGAAGATCGGCGAGAGCAGCAGGTCGTCGCCGTCGAATTGCAGCGTGATCGGCCGCGAGACCTCTTCCGAGAGCAGCGCCGGGTAGTCGGACTCCAGCGAGTCGAGCGGCGAGGGCAGGCGCTGCGGCGCCGTCTGCTCGGGCACCTCGTCGACCCGCTGCGCGGGCCCGATGGCAAGCTGCCCGGCGCCCATGCGCTCGATGGTCGACTCCGCCGACTCGGCGGCCGGCATGGCCATCGGCGGCAGACTGGTATGGCCCGTGCGGTGCACCTCGACGATCTGCTCGGCTTCGACGTCGAGCGACTCGTTGAGCAGCTCGGCCTCGCCGCTGTGGATCACGTCGTCGTCGTCGATGTCGAGGGTGTTCTGCTGGCCCGATTGCGGCCGCACGAAGACCCGCGTGGCCGGCTCTTCTTCCGAGTCGCCCGGCCAGGTGTCGCGCGCTTTGGGCGGCGTGCGCGCGATCGCCGGGGTGAGGCCGCTGCGGCTCAGATCGAGCGCGGCGCTCAGGCGCGCGGCGACGGCGCTCATCGAGTCGGCGGCGGCCGGGTCGGCCGGGGCGCTGCTGCGGACGCGGCGGGCCGGCAGGAAACGCTCTTCGGGCAGAAAGCCCTCGTCCTCTTCGAGCACGATCTCGTCAGTGCGCAGCACGGGATCCTGCGCGGCGAGCAGCGCTTCATTGATCGGCAGCAGATCATCGCCCGAGAGGGCTTCGTCGGCCGGCAGCAGGATCTCACCCGGCGGCACCGAGCGCTGCAAGCGCGACATCAACGCCTCGGCGCGGCTGAGCGTCGGGTCACATTGCAGCGCCGCGCGCACCGAAGCCAGCGCCGCGCCTCGCTCTTCGCGTTCGACCAGCACCTCGGCGCGCTGCAAAAAATACCGCGCGGCCTGCCGCGGCTCGCCCAGCTCCAGCGACAGCTTCGCGAGCTGTTCGAGGTGCCCCACATGACCCGGTTCGAGGGTCAGCAGGCGCTTGAAGTTGCGCAGCGCCTGGCGAGCGTGGCGTTTCTCCTGGTCCATCCGGCTCCTCCGCGGGCCGCTGCTGACAGCGGGCACCGCATTCTGCCACCGCCGTCGCCGCGGGACCAGAGGATCCACCCGCACTCCGGGCGGGGGTCGACGCTGTCAAATCGATTGCGACCATGTGGTCACCAATTCGGACAACCAGGCCGAACCCGGAACCGTCGCCCTCATCGCGCGGGGAGGGTAGAGTGGCGCGACGACCCCGCCGCGGGAGGTGTTTTTGATCGCCCTCACCCTCATCGCCCTGCTCGCCACCCCGCCGGCCGAGCGCGTGGGCGCGTTTGTCGAAGGCGGTGCCGGCCCCTCGCTCTGCGGCGGGCACGGTGATGTCGACTGCGACGGCGCGGGCGTGGGCGTGGCCTTCGAACTGCGCGGCGGTTACCGGCCGCTGCCGTACCTCGCCATCGCCGGCCACCTCGCGAGCGCCACCTTGCCCGCCGACGACGTGCCCACCGGCCAGCTCTGGTTCGTCGGCCCCGAAGTGATGGGCGTGCTGCCCCTGGCGCCGGTCGACCTGCAGCTCGGGCTGGCGGTCGGCTACAACCAGACGCAGGGCACGCACGGCGATTACGGCGGCTTCGGCGCCCTGCGCGCCCGCCTCGGCGCCCGGGTGTCGGTGATCGATCGCCTGTACCTCGGCGGCGACTACGGCCTGCTCATCCCCCACACCAGCGACACCGTGCGCGTCGGCGCGCAGCGCTACCACATCGAGACCGCCTGGCTGCATCAGGTGATGGTGGTCGCGGGCGTGCCCTTCTGGTAGATCGTGGCCGGAGCGTCACAGGAGCCGTCATGCTCGAAGAAAAGAAGTACGTTTGTTGGAAGTGCGGGCACGAGATCGACATGTCGGTGAAGGTGCAGCGGCGCGACTCGTGCCCCAGCTGCGACGCCGACCTGCACGTCTGCAAGAACTGCCGCTTCTGGGATCCGAGCTACCACAACGAGTGCCGCGAGAACTCGAGCTACTACATTCGCGACCGCGAGAAGGCGAACTTCTGCATGTCGTTCGAGTTCAAGTCGACGACCGACACCGACCGCCACGAGGCGGACAACGCCCGGTCCAAGCTCGAAGCGCTCTTCGGCAAGCTGAAGTAGGGGCCCGTCCGGAAATGACTCGGGCTGCGGTCGCGAACTTGGCCCCCATGCGCCGCTTTCCGCCGCGCCGCCCTGCGGGCGCTGCCTGCGCCCCGTCGGGTCGCGGGCTTGGCAGCCTCGCTGTACCTCTGGTACGACTGCGTCGTCGTCTGCGGGGGCGCTGGCGACTGGTGGCCAATCTCGCGCCCTCGCGTTCCGAGTCATTTCCGTCCACGCGCTGGCCGCGCTGTGCTCAATCGGCGGGCGGCGCCTCGCCGAGCAGCAGGCGGATGTCGAGGCGGCCTTCGGCGGTCAGCCGGCCGGCGTCGATGCGCAGGCGATGGCCAAAATCGGGCGCGATGGTCATGCCCTCGATGCGCGGGGCGTAATCGGCCAGCAGGCCGGGGTCGATCTCGATGGGATCGATGCCAAACGCGAGGCCATTGGCCAGCGCCTCTTCCACCAAAGGCCAGATGACCCGCCCGAGCAGGCCGGCGAGCGCGTCGGCGGTGAGCAGCGGCGTGTCCTGGCCCTGCTCGATGAGCACCGCCTGAATATCGGGCGCCTCGGCGACCTGCAGCTCGATGTGCGCGCCGTCAAGCCGCACGCCGGCAGCCACCTGAAGACTGATGGCATAGACATCGGGCGCTGGCGCGGCCAGGCCCTGGGTGCTCATGCGCAGGTCGCCGATCTGCAAGAGCAGCGGCAGCTCGGAGCCGACCGGCGCCGGCGCGATGACCGGCGGCATGGTGGCGTCGATGCGCACCTCGCCGAGCACGCCGGCCAGCTCGGGCGGCAGCGGCGGCGCGATCTGCAACAGCCCCGTCCGCCACACCTCGTGCAGCAGGCCGTTGAGCAGCGCAAAGCGCACCGCGGCACCCAGGCCATTGCCCTGACCCTCGATGAACTCGTCGGGCGAGAGCTGAGCGACGCCGGGGTCTTCATGCGGCGCGACCACCGGCTGGCGATGCTGCACCCGGGCGTCGAGGCCCAGGCGCATCATCTGCTCGCGCTGCAATTCGAGCGCCGCCGGGGCGATCTGCAGCTCCAGATCGAGCGGCGGCACGCCTTCAAGGCCGGTGTCGAATTGCAACGGGATCGACGAGAGCGTGCTCAGCAGGCTTTCGAGGCCGGCTTCGATCAGACTGGGGAGCTGATCGCGGATCAGGCCTTCGATCAGCCCCAAAGCCAGGTCGCGGGCCACGTTGCCGAGCGCGGTGCCCAGCGTCTCGACCAGCGTGCGCGCCGTCTCGGACTGGAACTGGCCGCCGATCGACTCCAGCGCCACGCCCACATCGCCGACCTCGACGTGCAGCTGGTTGTCGAGCGACAGATCGAGCCGCGCGAAGGCGGCCACGCCCGCGCGCAGCGTGCCGTTGAGGCTGATCTCTTCGCCCTCGACGACCAGCTGGCCTTCGGTGTCGGCCTCGACGGCTGGCAGCCGCACAAAGAGCTCGATGCCTTCGGCGGTGAAGATCATCTCCACCTCGGGCCGGCCGAGGCTGACGTGGGTCACCCGCAGGCTGAGCGCGTCGGTGTCGACGAGTTGCGGGTCGGGCAGCAGCGCGCCCAGCTCGACGAGCTGCACCAGGGCGTCGATCAGCTCGGCGGCGTCACCGATGCGCACCTCGCCCGCCTCGCGGCGCAGGCCGACCTCTTGATCGGTGTCGAGCAGCGCTTGATCGAGCCGCAGCGTCACCGCTGACGGCACCGTGGCGCCCTGTTCGTCGACCGGGATGAACGCGGGCGCCCACAGCACATCGCGCACGTCGCGGGCCGGGGTGCGCTGCACGCCGTCATCGGCGGTGACCTCGACGCGGTTGACGCCAAACTGCGCCGCTAGCGTGGTGGCGAAGTGGCCCTCGGCGTCGACCTCGACCGGCGCGCCGTTGACCCGCACCTCGACATGGCCTGACGAGTCGCTGGCCGTGCCGCGCACCTCGATGCCCTCGCCGTCGGCGGGCCCGAGGATGGCGCCGCGCTCGGGCGCTTCGACCGTCAGGCTGGGCGGGCCGGCGTCGACGTAGATCGCCGCGCGCCCGCAGACCTCGCCGGCGCAGGCCATGACCGCGCCCGGACCCTCACCGAGCAGCGTGATCGCGCCCTCGGCGTCGATGTCGGCCAGCCCGGCCGGCGTGACCCGCCATTCGACCGTGGCGCGCGGCATGGGCATGCCGTTCTGGTCGAAGACCGCGGCGCTGGCGGTGATGTTGGCCGTCAGCGCGTAGATGGGCCGCCGGGGCATCAACGTGACCTCGACGTAGCCGGGCCGCGGCGGCGCCGCGTCGGGCTCGGGCGGCTCGGCGTCGACCACCGGCATCACCCGCGCGTCGGGCTGCGGCACCGACATGTCAGGATCGACCACCGCCGCGTCGTGCAGCATGTCGCCCGGGCCGCCGCCACCGCTGGCCGCGTCGTCTTCACACGCCAGCGCCAGAGCCAGCAGGGGCAGGCAGAGTCCGATCGTCAAGCGGTTCATTGCCGGAACACCCCGTCGAGAATGAAGTGGGTATGCGTGCCTTGAAGCGTGGCGTTGCGCAGGCCGAGGCGGGTTCCGCGCGGCACGCCGTAGCGCTCCAGGTCGTCGGGCAGCGCAAAGTCGGGGATGGGCACCGCCGGCAGCAGTTGATTGAGCGCCTGGTCGGCCAGCGCCTGCACGATGCGCCGCAGGTCGCGCTCCAGCGTCGCGCGGCCGTCGGCGGTCATCGCCACGTCTTCGACCACAAAGTGCAGCGACTCGATGGTGATCTGGCCGAAAACAAGTTGGTCGCCGACGAGCTGCACGCCCGCGGTCACGGTGGCCACGAGGCGCAAGCGAAGCGGTTCGTCGAAGAGGCCGGGATAGGTCACCTCGCCGACCGCCGGTCCCAGGTGCAATCGTACGTGCTCGCCGCCGATGCCCTCGGCCGCTGGCGGGATGATGACCCGCAAGCCGAGCGCGGTGCCTTCCGGCAGGTCGCCCAACAGCGAGCCGGCGTCATCGAAGTGGAAGAACCCGGCGCGCCACAAGCGGTGCAGCACCTGGTTGATCACGCCGAGCGAGATGGCCCCGGCCACGTTGCCGCGCGGGGCCAGCGCCACGCGCGCCGGCGGCTCGACCATGGGCACGCCGGCCGAGCGCGCCGGCTGGCGGGTATCGCCGTTGACCCGCGTGCTGATGCCGATGCGCATGCGCTGGTCGGTGACGTCGATCTGGTCGAACGCCACGCCCAGCGCCAGTCCGATGGGCGGCGAGCCGTCGATGGTGGGCACGTCGAAGCCCAGCCCCAGCGAGGCCAGGTCGAGGCTGTCGAGCACCGACGAGAGCAGCGCGTCCAGCTCCGATTCGAGGAAGCCGCGCAGCGCCCCGACCAACTGCTCGCGCACGGTGCCCTCGAAGGCGCCGAAGATGAGGTCGATGGCCCCATCGAACAGGCGGGCGATGGCGCCATCGAGGTCGAGGTTGAGCGAGCCCACCTCGACGCGGTTGGTGCGGCGCAGGGTGACCTCGGGGCGCCCGTTGTTGAGG
Organism: Myxococcales bacterium; assembly: GCA_020430675.1. The sequence goes on along the minus strand of JAGQJJ010000214.1, from coordinate 619 downwards.
CGCACGTTGAAGGTCAGGTCGACCAGCACATAGTCGACGTTCATCGTGCCGCTGACGCTGATGGTGCCCGTCGTGCGGAAGTCGACCGCCAGGTTGTTGAGGCGCGCGACAAATTGCAGGCCGCCGTTGACCATGTTGGCCGACAGCGCGTGCGGCCCGCCGACGCGCAGGCCGCGGTACTCGGCGCCCAGGCGCGCCACGCAGCCGATGATCGGCAGGCTGGCGCGGCAATCATTGGGCACGATGGGGTTTTGCGCGCGCAGCGCTTCGTCGATGGTCGCCACCAATGCCGGCGAGTCGAGCACGCGCCGCAACAGGTCGACCAGGCTGGAGATCGGGTTGCTCGGCGGCCCGTCATCGAGCGCCGCCTGGGTCATATGCAGGGCGACGGCGTCAAAGAGCGCATCGTTTTCGCCCAGGTAGGTGTCGGCAGCGAAGAAGGCGCAGAACACGCTGTTCTCATTGCCCACCGCGTCGCGCGCGGTCAGCTCGTGCACGTTGAGGCCCCAAGAGGGCTGCACGTTGACCTGGAAGCGGCCTTGCGCGTCGAGCTCAACCGGCTGGCCGTCGAACTCGACCGCCGCGAGGCCGGCCACGTCGGTCACCTGCGCCTGCACGG
>JAGQJJ010000213.1 GCA_020430675.1 Myxococcales bacterium | reverse complement strand
CCACCAGCAGGCCGTACCAGACGACGCGCCGCACCAGCATGTGGCTGCCGACACCCAGGCTCAGTGCAAACCGGCCGGCGCCGATGGCCAACAGCCGCGCGCCGACCACGCCGCCAGCGACCCAGGCCGACAGGCGCAGCAGGTCGAACAGGCGCTCCTGGGTGAACCAGCTGGTCATCTCGGTCCACAGGTCGTCCATCACGCCCTCACCGGTCAGTTCAACATCGCGCCCAGCGCCCGCACGAACACGTTCTCGCGACTCGGCACACGGGGGCGGGTCAGCGGCTCGGCGCCCGCGGCCTGCGGCGGCGGCTCCGAGACGATGCGCAGCTCGGCGAGCAGACCGTTATGGGCACGCGAGACCGCGACCGGATTGGTCCAGCACAGGCCATCCGGATCGACGTACAGGTGCAGCATGGGCACCGGCAGCTTCAACCGCTCGATGCGCAGCGGATCCGCCGCTTTATTGTGCAGGTCGACTCGGGTGATGGCGCGCACCGGGTGCTGCTGGAGCAGGTCGGGCAGCAGGCGGGCCCGCGTGCGCATCGCGTAGCACAGCTCGCCCTCGCGCGTGCTCGGCCCGAACCAGGTATCCGAAGGCCGCAAGCTCGGGATCTGCAAGAGCTTTCGCCGCGTGTCCGCCGTGCGGATGTCAACCCAGAGCGGCGTGCTGACATACACGCTGGCGCGGTCGCCGCCGATCAGCGAGATGGGCGTATCAGGGCGCGCGACCATCGGGCGATCGGCCAACGCCGGCAGCAGTTCCAGCGCGCCCTCCTCCCGCGTGGACACATAGCGCGAGACCTCGCAGCCGGCTTCATCGGGCGGCGCGTCGAGCAGCGTCACCCCCAGCGCGTCGACCGTCGGGTCGCCATCGGTGCGCCAGACCAGCCGCCACTCCTGGGGCAGATTATGGGCGTTGAGCGTCAGCGGCCCGAGCGCCACACGGATGCAGCTCTCTTCGGGCACCACATGGCGACCCCACCAGCGCAGATGCGGCGCTGACGCGGTCGCGGCCTCGGGGGTCGGGGGGGAATCGTCGTGCATGCCGGGCGTGATTGGAGCGCAGCCGCCCGCCCGACGCAAGCAACGTGCGTCAGCGGCCGGGCGTGCCTTGCCCGCCGGGGCCGTAATCGCGACGGCCGGCCCGCCACGTGGCGCCATTGCTGTTGTCGGCCGCGGGCGCGATCAACTCCAGCGACTGCCCGTCGCCGCGCGCCGGCCAGGGCGCCTCGGCCAGATAGCGCACCTGATCGACCAGGTCGCCGCCGGCGTTGAACACCAGCACCGAGCCCTCAGCGTTCGAGAGCTGCATGCCGCCGAGCAGCAGATCCGCCTGCACGCCGCCCGCTTCGGTCTCATCGAGGCTGCCGGCCATCACCAGCCGATCGCCGGCGCGCAGCCGCCCGCTCAGATCACCGCGTCGTCCCGCGCAGGTCTGCACCCACCAGCCGTCGAGATCGAAGTCCTCCGGCCCCGGGTTGTACAGCTCCAGCCACTCGCGCATCGCATCGGAGCCGCGCGGGTCATCCTGAATCTCGGTGACGATCAGCTCCCGCGTTTCGGGCGCGCCCGGCTCGACCGGGCAGTCGCTGGCCTCGCATTTGTCGGGCACGCCGCCACAATAGGTCCATTGCAGGTCGCCCAGGTCGCGCGGCCGAATCTTCATGTGATCGAAGCTGAAGTGCACCACACCAACCACCCGCGAGACGAAGTCGCCGCGGCTCGGCTCGTAACCCAGCTCGACCTCGTCTTCGACGCGCAGGCGACCATCGAGCACAAACATGCCGAAATCATTGGGGCAATCGGGTTCGGTCAAGGTGACGACCACGTTTTGCACCTCGACCAGCAACGACTCGAAGGCTTCGATCAAGTCGCCGCCATCGGCCAGTCGCGCCGGGTCGCTCACCAAAAGCGGCGCCGGCGGCGCGCCCTGGCGGAGCACCGTCAGGCCATCGGCGTCGAGCGTCATCTCGGCCAGGGTGTAGAACTCGAAGATGCGGCCGCGCAGCGAGACATGCGCGCCGGGCACGACCGCCTCGGGCACCGGATCGCGGTCGGTGAAGACCCAAAGGCCGCTGAAGGCGCCGCCGTCGGGATCCTGCACCGAGAACCCACGCGGGAAGCGCCCGCTGACCACCGCGTCCGCGATGGCCACGTCGTAGCGCATGTCGCTGAAGCCATCGTTGTTGCCGTCGCGGAAGTCGAGCGCGTCGGGGCAGCGGTCGTCACGCAGGTCGCGGATGGCCAACGGCTCACCGCGCCCGCGGCAATGCGCGGCCAGATCGATCGGCGGCTGCTCGGGGCGCATCGGCGGCGCGAGGCAAAGCTCGGGCAGGGCCGGCGTGCCTCCGTCTTCGTCGGGCCCACCTTGATCGGGCCGCCGCACTTCGGCGTCGAGCAGCGGGATGCCGTCGTCGGGATCGGGGTGCGCATCGGGCGGCAGCGCGTCAGGCGGCGCACCGTCGGTGCCCGGCAGCACCCGGCCATCGGCGGCGTCGGCGCCCAGATCAGCGGGATCGCCGTCGCCGCCGCCCGAGGTGTCGGTGCAGGCGGCGGCGGTCAGCAGGATGGCCATCGCGAAGGGGAGCGCTTTCACGGGGCGGACCATAGAGACACTGGCCGATCGATCGCAAGCGCCGATCAACGCACCGCGCCGAACAGCGCGGCCCGCGCGGCGCAGCGTGCAGCCGCATCGGGGTCGCCCACGCGGGTGAAGACCGGCGCCAGCGCGGCCCACGGCGCCCGATATTGCGCGGCGACCGCGCGCTCGACGGCGGTCGGCGCCAGATGATCCGGCAGCGGCGGCGGCAGATGCTTGAGGTAGACCGCCAGCAGCTCGGCCTCGACCTGCGCGGGCGGTGGCGGGCGCGTCTGCGGTGGCAGCACGGCAAGCGTCAGCCCCACCGGCGCCCCAGCCACGCCTGGCGGCAGGGCGCCCGCGGCATGCACCGGTCGGCCGTTGAGCAGCCCGAAGGCGATCAGCGCACCCAGCCCCGCCTTGCCGGGTGGATGGCGATAGCCGATCGCCGTCTGCAACCGCGCGGCGTACCAGTCCGCGGGCAGCAGCGGGGCGTGCACGTAGACCACATCGGGCCGCACGCCGCGCGCGACCTGCGCCTCCCAGACCGCGCTCGCGTCGAGGTCGGTGAACCCGATCAACAGCGCGCCTGCCGGCAAGGGCTCAAGCAGCGCATCGGCATAGGCCGCCACCTGGTTGCGGCCCGCGGTGATGCCCTGCGGTGCGGCCTGAATGGCCACCGCGGCCAGCCAGACCCCGGCGAGGCTGCGCGCGAGCATCGGCCGCGTCCGGGCGCCAAGCCACGCGAGGCCCGGCGCCGCCACCAGCGCGAGCCACAGGTCGGCCTGTCCGAAGAAGCGCGCGGTGATGTGGTGCCAGAAATCGGTGTCGGGCACGCGGAAAGCCACCAAGAAGAGCCCTGCGCCCAGCGCCGCGCACAGTGTGACCGCGCGGGCCGCGCCCGGCTGGCCGCGACGCCAGACCCAGGCAAAGCCGCCCACCGCCGCCAGCGCCAACACACCGAGCCCATCGATGCCCAGATGCACGCCATACCAGCCCAGCGTGCCCAGGGCCTCACCCTTCGGCCCGAGGGCCAGATCAAAGGTGCCGTAGTCGGTGCGAAAGAAATGACGCACCGCGTCCAAAGGCCCGGAAAACTCGCCCCAAAGCGGCGTCCCCGCGGCCCAGAGCAGATAAAGCTGCGTGCAAAGACCCAGCAAGAGCCCACCTGCGGCTCGGACCGCGCGGCCGACGGCAGCCCGCAGGCCATCGGCAAACAGCGCAAAGAGCACCAGCGGCGCGGCGAAGACCACCAGCGGATGCACGCCGCCGCCCGCGCCGCAGGCCAGGCCCAGGAGCCACGCCCCACGATGCGAACCCGTCCGCGCGCTGACCGCCGCGTGACCGATGAGCACCAGCGTCAGGTGGGCGAGCGCAAAGACCTCTTGCGTCGTGTGCAACCGCCACGTCGTCGGCAGCAACCCCCAGGCCGCCGCCGCCACCACGGCCGCGCCTGCCGTTGCCCCGAGCCGCCGGGCGAGCCCGGCCAGCAGACCCACCGCCGCGCCACCCGCAAGCGCCGAGAGCAGCGCCAGACTCGAAGCGGCCGGCCCCGGCAGCAGGCGCACGAAGGCGCCGGCGATCCACATGAAGGTGGCAAATCCCGGCGGATGCGGGCGGCCCCAGGTCACCGCCGCGGCGACAAACTCGCCGCTGTCATCCGCCTGCACCGAGGTCGCCGCGGTCAGCGCGTAGAGCAGCGCAAACCCCAGGCCGAGCGCCCACTCGGCCCGATGCGCCCTCATTTGCGGCCGCGCACCAGATCGTAGAGCACAAGCCCGATCAGCGCCACGGCCAGCCCGGCCCAGATGCGCGAGCCGACCCGCAGTTCGAAGACCAGCCAGCCCACGCCGAGGGCGGCCATTCCGAGGCGCGTGACCAGGAAGCGGCGATCCGACATGCCGACGTTGCTACACTGCCCGCCGCCGTCTGTCGAGGAGGAGAGCTCATGCGGCCCGTGTCCCCTGCCCTGACCATCGCCCTCGCGCTGCTGCTCGGCGCGTCCGCCGGCTGCGACGATGACGCCGACGACACGCCGATCGACGCCCGCGCGCCCGACGCCGCGCCCGATATGGCCGCCGACGCCGCGCCCGACCTGGGCTCCGACCTCGCGCTCGACCCCGACGCGACCCCCGACGGCGGCGCCGGATGCGGTGCCCGACGCCGCGCCCGATGCCGGCGAGGCACCCTCCGACCCTTGCGACCCGCTCGATCCGGCCCAATGCGTGCTGCCCTGGCCCTCAAACCTCTACCTGACGCCCGACCCGACCCGCGACAGCGGCGATGTGGTCGACTTCCCCCCCGGCGCCCTGCCCGTCTCGATCACCGGCGTGCCCATCGACGGCCGCCTGCTGCGCCGCGCCGACGGCTACGGCGTCGGCACGCCCATGCTCGCCGTCTTCCCGCACCTCGACGCCTCGCGCCTGCCCAGCGAAGGCAATATTGCGCCCTCACTCGCAGAAGACAGCCCGATCGGCCTCTTCGAAGTGCACCCCGACGGCCTGGTTCGCCTGCCCTGCTTCGCCGAGCCCGACGCCCGCGACCACGACGACGCCCGCCGCACGCTGATCGTGCGCCCCGCGGTGTTGCTGCGCGAGAACACGCGCTACCTCATCGCCTTTCGCGGCCTCGTCGACACCGATGGCGCCGCGATTCCACCCAGCGCCGCGTTTGCCGCCCTGCGCGACGGCACCGCCGCCGACGACGCCAAGCTCGCGCCGCGACAGGCGGCCTTTGAAGACATCTTCGCCCTTCTCGAGACCGCCGGCTTCGCCCGTGCCAGCCTGACCCTCGCCTGGGACTTCCACACCGCCAGCCATGCCTCGATGCACGGCCGCCTGCTGCACATGCGCGACGAGGCCCTGGCCACCGTCGGCCCGCTCGGCCCCGAGCTCACCGTGAACTCGGTCGAGACCTTCACGCCCGAGCAGGATCCCGACCTCGCCGTGCGCATCATCGGCACCGCCCACGTGCCGCATTACATGCACCAGAGCGACGAGAGCTTCCTCGGCTACAGCGGCTACGAGTTCAACCTGGGCGAAGACGGGCTGCCCGAGCAGAACGGCTGGCGCGACGCCGAGTTTGTGGTGCTGGTCCCCCACTCGGCGCTCAACGGCGACCCGGTCGGCCTCATCCAGTATGGCCACGGTCTCAACGCCTCATGGCGCCAGGCCGACGCCCGCCAGCACCTGCAGACCGCCAACCGCCAGGGCTACATCTACTTCGCCGCCAGCATGATCGGCATGTCGAGCGAAGACGTCGACGGCATCATCGGCATCCTCTACGACCTCAACCGCTTCCCGTGGCTCATCGACCGGCTGCACCAAGGCATGCTGGAGTGGACGCTCATCGCCCGCGCCATGAAGCATCGCCTCGCGGATCTGCCCGAGATCCGCGACCGCGGCATCGTCATCGACGGCGACCGGCTGTTCTATGAAGGCGACTCGCAAGGCGGCATCTACGGCGCGACGCATATGGCCATCTCGCCCGACGTGATGCGTGGCATGCTCGGCGTGCCCGGCCAGAACTACTCGATCCTGTTGCAGCGTTCGGTCGACTTCGACCCGTTCTTCCTCATCCTCGACGGCGTCTACCAGGACCGCCGCGACCAGCAGGTGCTGCTGGGCATGATGGGTGTGCTTTGGGACAGCATCGACTCGTCGGGCCAGTACCGGCACATCGTCGCCGAGCCGCACCCCGGCACGCCGGCCAAGCAGGTGCTGCTCGGCCCGGCCCGCGGCGACTACCAGGTCTCGCCGCTGACGGTCGAGATCGCCGCCCGCAGCGACATCGGCATCGGGTTGATGGAGAACTACGATGACGAGCGCACGCCCGAGCTGATCGAGCAGACGCCCTACCCGCACCGGGGCTCGGCCGCAGTGCTCTGGCACTTCGGCAACCCGTGGCCGCCGCCGGGCAACCACCCGCCCGTCGAAGATGAACTGGGCGACCCGCACGGCCGCCCGCGGCGCGAGCCGGCCTATATCGAGATGATGACCACGTTCTTCGAAACCGGAGAGATCATCGATACTTGCAACGGCGGGCTCTGTCCCCCGCCGCGGTGAGCCCGATCAACGCGGCAAGCCGGTGACCGGATCGCGGCTCGCCACCGGCCGCGCCTCGCCCTGATGCCCGCTCAGCCGGGTCAGCGTCACGTCGAGGTTCGCCAGCGTCTCCAACTCGGCTTCGAGGCCCGGCACATCCGCCTGCTCGAACTTCTGCCGCAGCGCGCGCACCAGTCGCCACGCGCCCTCCTGGTCGTTCTGCTCCAGATGGAGCGCTGCTGCC
>JAGQJJ010000212.1 GCA_020430675.1 Myxococcales bacterium | reverse complement strand
AGTTCCGCACGCGACGATTGAGGGTGAGAACCTGAAAATTCGCGACGATTGGGGCTTTGCAGACATGGCATTGGTCGCCGTCAATCGACGCACCAAGATTCCACTTGTCGAACGCCCTGTCCTCTTCGTCCCAGCCGGACAACGCGCCAATGTCGATTCGATCGGCCCGGCGGCGCTGCAATTGGTCGGTGACCCGACCACCGTCTTTGCGTCGACCCTTCTTCGCCTGCTCGATGCGATCAGCCGTCAGCCCATCGATCTCACCACCGTCTCGATGTGGTTCGCATCCCGCTTGTTGGTGAATCCCGAGTTCGTGGTCGGGACGCGCCAGTCATCGAGCGAGGTGAGCGCACTCCTTGGGTTGCTTGTCGCTTTTGATCGCGACCACTTCAACGATGCGGTCCAAATGATGGAGGGCGGGCCGAAGCTCGGGATTGCCTATCAGGACGGGCAGCTCATGTTCATGGGCCGGCCCATCGATCGGCTGGCCTCCGGCTATGTCGCGCTGATCAAGATTCTCCAGGAGATCATCGCGAGCATCGCCGCCTGGGAGGCGATGCGTGAGTCCGTCGATCTCCTCAATTCAGATGCGCTCATCTTCATCGACGAGATTGATGCGCATTTGCACCCCCGCTGGCAGACGAACCTGCTGCCCTTCCTCAAGAAGCAATTTCCCAACGCGACGTTTGTGGTCACCACCCACTCGCCGCTGATCGTGCGCGACACTGAGCCGGGCGAGGCCTACGAATTGGTCCGCGACGGGGAGCGGGTCACGACCCGGCGTCTCGGCAGCCCTCGCGATTGGTTCTTCAGCGACGTGCTCAGCGACGCATTCCACGTCGACCTGCCAGCGCCAGGCACGGATGGAACGGGCGAGCAGCCGCCATTGCTCGATCTGCTCCTCGCCTTCGCCACCCGCGTCAAGCAGTACGCCGCGTCGCGAGACGACGGTGAGCGAACCGCCGCGCTGGCTCTGCATGAATCGATACTGCCCCGCCTGCCGGAAGATGATCCGCGCAGGCTCTCGCTGGCGCAGTTGAGGCAGTTGCTGGGATGAAGCGACTGCACCGCGGTCCAGCGCCCGCCCCGCTGGGCGACAGCGCAGACGATCGCAAGCTGCGGGCGAAGTGGTACGCCAACCTACGTGACAAGCAGGGCGAGGTTCGCAAACGTTGGAATCGCAAGGTTGGTGGACGGCAGCCGATCCGCTCCGCCCTGAGGCAGATCAGCGGTGACGAGTGCGCCTGGTGCGGGGCCCTCGTTCACGACGCAGCGCTTGAGGTCGACCACTACTTGCCGAATGCTCATTTTCCGCGTCTGGCTTATCGTTGGGTGAATCTGCTGCCGAGTTGTGGGCCCTGTAACAAGCGCAAGTTGGAGTACCATCCCCCGGCACTGATGGCTGATAGCCTCGCTGATCCGGCCATCAAGGCCTCGGCCGCACTGGATTTTGAGCCCTCGATCACGCTGGCGAAGATCGTTGACCGTCTGGTTGAGCCCGCGTCAGAAGACCCCGCCGCCCATCTTCGCTTCGAACCGATGTTGGCCTGCTACGAAGCGAGAACGCCAGTCGGCAAGCGGACAATCAAGCGGTTCTTCGACGAAAAGGGCGACGCCGGACGCCTCGTCCGGCTCAGCCTCTGCGTCCAGAAGTACGTCACGGGCTCGATCTCGAGGACCGACCTCGACGACAGCCTCACGAAGCTCATCGCGCTGGTCGGCTGCTCTTTCTATATCAAGGCATTTGAAGCCTGCTGGCTGGCGTTGGCCCCGCCAACGTGGAGCACAGCCCCCTCAGTCTGACAACTACCGCTTTCGGCGCACCCAGGCGTCGACGGCGGCGGCGACGGCTTGCGGTTCGCCCAATCCGCCGTAGCGCAGGCGCGCGCAGTCTTCGATCAACCTGGCGGCTTCGGGCTGGTCGGCGGCGCGCAGGCGGGTGGCGAAGCGCTCCAACGACTCGCTCGGCGGGCGGATGAGGCGGTGGGCGCGGGCGAGGTGGGCTTCGAGGTGCTGCAAGGGCGCAAACGCCGTGGCGCCGACGCGCTTCGGGCGGCGGCGGCGCACGCGCAGCCAGATGACCAGCAGCAGGCCGGCGCCGACGAGGCCGGCGAGCAGCTCGCCGGTCGAGAGATCGGCGAGGCGCTCGAAGGCGCGGCCGAAGGCGCGGCGGAACAGGTCGAAGCGGGCGGCGAGGCCGTCGGTCTGCGCGCGATCGTCCTCGCCGAGCGAACCGGGCGGCGTCGGATCCCAGGTCTCCCAATGGCCGTCGAGGTACAGCTCGGCCCAGGCGTGCGCGTCGCGGCCGCGCACGATGGCGTAGCCGCCGAGCGGATTGCGCTCGATGACCCGATAGCCGGCGACCATTCGCGCCGGGATGCCCCGCGCCCGGGCCAGCAGCACCAGGGCGCTGGCGAAGTACTCGCAATGGCCCTTCTTGGTATAGGTCAGAAACCACCACGCCGGGTCGACGCGCTGGGGGGCTTCGGGCAGGTCGAGCGTATAGGTGAAGTCGCGGGCCAGCCGGTGGGTGATGGCCTCGGCCTCGGCGCGCGGGCCTTGCGCCTCGCCCACGAAGTCGGCGGCGACCGCCGCGAAGCGCTCGCGCCAGCGCTCGGGCAGGCCGCGGTCCAGGCTGGAGACCTTGCGAACCGTGAGCTGGCCGCCGCCGACGCGCAGGGCCCAGCTTCGCGGCTCGCTGACCATCTCGGGCGGCAGTTGCAGCACGCCGTACGGGTCGAAGCGCGTGGTCGGCGGGCCTTCGAGCAGCTCGACGGCGTCGAGCGGGGCAAAAAGCGCCAGCCCCGAGTCGGGCGCGCCTTCGATGCGCACCGTCTGCCCGCCCGCGCCGCGACCGATGGGCAGGTGCTCTCCTTCGATCACCGTCGGCGCTTCGTAGCCCGTCACCGTGCGCGCCGACCAGTTGCCCGCGCGGTAGTCGATATAGACCTGGCCGCGCAGGTGGTCGGTGTCGCCTTCCACGCGCAGCTTGACCGCGTTGTCGAGCGTGATGCGCCCGCCTTCGCCGAGGCGGATCTGGCCCTCGCCGAAGCCCGCGGTGCCGGCGCCGCCGAAGAGATAGGGTTGAAGCGCCTCGGTCACCGCCGGCTCGGCGGCGGGCACGGCCCAGCCCAGGCCGGCGAGCGCGCCGAAGGCCACGCCCAGCGCCAGAAAGAGTGGCAGCAGCGCGCCGCGGCGGTGGTGCAGCATCGAGGGCCAGCCGCCGGCACGCAGCAGGGTGGCGACCAGCGCCGCGCCCAGATAGACGGCGACGCTCACCCCAAAAGCCGGCCGCGTGGCCGCGCGCGCCATGCCCATCAGCCCGAGCAGGCCGACGCCCACCGACCACGTCATGCCGCGCCGGGTCGCAGGCCACAGCAGTTGGGGCATCGCTGCGGTGACGCAGCCGACGGTGAGGTACGTGCCGAAGCGCGGCTTGGCGTCGCCGGCGATCAGGACGAGCAGGCCGAGGCCGGCGGCGATGGCAAACAGGTGCACCGCCAATTGCGCGACCAACGAGGGTCGCCGACCGAGCGGGAGCCGCGCGGCCAGCACCACGGTCAGGGCCACGCCCGCGCCCATGGCCGCCTGGGGCTCGGCGCTGAAAAACAGCAGCAGCGCGGGCACTTCGAGCGCCAACGCCAGCGCGGCCCGCGCGCCGCGCGAGGGGGGCTCGGGGCTCATCGGCGGGCCTCGGAGGGCCTCATGACAGCGCCACCCCTTCGGCGACGGCGCGGGCGCTGAGCGCGCGTACCCCAGCGGCGGTGGCGGCGGCGCGCGTCCTGGCGTCGTCGCTGACCAGCAGCGCGGTCAACCGCACGCCATGACGGGCCAGGCCGCCGAGCAGCGCCGTCTGGGCAGGCCCGAAGTCGCAGAAGACCACGTACAACGCGCCCACATGGCCAGCGTCGACCCCGATGCGCGCGTCGGCGTCGGCGGCGGCCTCGCCCGCTTCGACGGTGGCCAGAAGGTCGAGCGCGCGCTCGAAGGTGCCCTCGCCGGTGCCGACCACGGTGCGCACCGGCGGCGCGGCGGGCACCACCAGCTCGACCTGCGCCTCGCGCCGCGTGGCCCAGTCGATCAGCGAGGCGGTCAGCGAGGCGGCGGCGTCGATCGCCTCACGCCGCGGCTTGCGCGCGCTCGGGTGCAACGCCACGCGCACGCGGCGCTGCTGCGCGGCGCGGTACTCGCGCACCATCGGCTCGCCCAGGCGGGCCCATGAGCGCGCGTGCAGGTCGCGGATGCGGTCGCCGGGCCGGTAGGGGCGTACGCCGAGCAGCTCGAACGACTCGCCGGCCAACGGCGCATGCCCCCGGGCCTCGAACGACGCCGGCGCGGGCGGCGGGGTCGGCCCGTCGACCGGCACCAGCGCCGGCACCACGCGCAGGCGCACCGGCTCGCTGAAGACGCGGTTGCCATACATCAGCCCCAGCGGGCGCACCGAGGCGGCGAAGAAGCGCCCGATATAACGGTCGCCCCGGCACAGAAACCGCGCCCGCCGCGTGCCCCGCCATTCGGCGCCCGGTTCCAGCACGGGGATGCGCGGCGGCGGCTCCTCCCAGGTGCCGTCCCAGGGCAGAAACGGGCCGTGCACATGCAGCGCAAAGAGCGCGCGCGGCCCGCGGTTGCGCACGACGATCGTGAAGGTCATCGCCTGCCCGGCCCCGACCCGCGGCGGATGATGCACCCGCACATCGAGCGCCTGCGCCCGCCCCATCCGCCGCGTCAGCAGCGCCGCGAGCAGCAGGCCGGCGAGCCCGCAGAACACCAGATAGAGATGAGAGAAGTGCACGTCGATGCCGGCGGCCGCCGTGATCAGCGCCGCCACCGCCACCGCCTGCCCCTCGCGCGTCAGCGAGTGCAGTGGCGTGGTCACCGCGTAGAGAAAGCGCCCGCTTGGCGTCGTCGTCCAGGCTTCGACGCGCTCCAACGAGCGCGGGATGAAGATGTGGTTGAGCTCGCGGAGGTTCATCGGCCGCGTCAGTCGCGGCCGAAATACCAGACGGTGTCGACGCCGACGATGAAGTCGTTGAACCAGACCTTGCCGTCGGCCGAGGTGGGCAGAATGAACCACCGCGCGGCGGGCGCGATGGCCAGGCCGCCGTCGCCGTCGCGGTAGGGGAAGAACTCGTAGATCACGCCGAGCTGATGGATGGCGCCGGCCGAGCTGCCCTCGAAGTCGCCGTCTTCGGTGGGCGTGATGCCGCCGCCGCCGACGCCGGTGCCGCCGAGGAAGACCAGGCCCTCGGGCGAATCGAACGGGCGCCAGCTCACCTGAAGCACAAATCCGCCCACGCCGGCCTCGAAGCGGTCGTTATGGCCGCTGCCCGAGCCGCCGAGGAACTCGAGGCCGATGGTCAGGCCGGCGATGACCTCTTCACCGAAGCGCAAGTGCCCGCCGGCGCCGGTGAACGAGCCGGTGTCACGGCCATCTTCGTCTTCGGCGGTGCCGGTGATGACCCCGCCGCCGCCGCCGAGGAAGACGCCGCGGCGGCCGGCGTTCTCCGGCGCGGCATGGGCCGGGGCGCTGACGAGCAGCGCGACCAGCGGCGTGGCGAAGGCGAGGGCGGGGATGCGCATGCCCAGATGATGCACACGGTGCGCGGCCGGCTTCAATGTTCTGCCACCCCGTGAAGTGCGCATTGGTCCCGGCGCGCCATTGAGTTTGACCGGGACTGCGGCTAACTTGGCGCGCTCGTGAGCCGCCTGACCCGCCCCGGCCTGTGCGCGCTGGCCGCCTTGGACGTGCTCCTGGGCGTGGCGCTGATCTGTTGGCCGGGGGCCTGGCAGGAGGTCGTGCACCCGCTGGCGGTGGGCACCACCTTCTACGCCGTGCAACGCCAGGGCGCGCTCTGGCTGGCCCGAGGGCTGGCGGCGGCGTTCCTGGTGCGGCGTTCGGGGCCGCTCGGGCTCGCGGCGCTGGCCCTGGCCTGGGCGGTCGAGGTGCCCGCCGACGCGCTGCTCGCGTGGCGCACCGGCGACACGGGCCCGCTGGCGGCGGCGGTGTACGCCAGCCACGCGCTGCTCGCGATCGGCGTCGCGTCTGCCCTGCGGCGCGCGGCGCTCGGTTTGGTTTTGCAGGGCGCGAAGGACGCGGAGAGAGCATGATGGTCGCCACTCGGAAGACGCATCGCTGCACTGCGCATTACGAGGACTGAACATCATGGGTCGGCCCAAGAAGATCGAAGGTCAGGAAGAGACCCAGAGCCGCCTGCTGCACGCCGCGGAAGAGGCCTTTGGCGCCAGCGGCTTTCGCGACACGCGGCTCGGCGACATCGCCGCCGCGGTGGGCATCCGGCGGTCATCGCTGCTGTACCACTTCAAGAGCAAAGAGGCGCTGCACGCCGCCGTGGTCGAGCGCGCGTTCGGCGAGCTGCGCGAGGTGGTCGCGGGCTCGTTTGTCGGCGGCGCCACGCTCGGCGAGCAGATCGACGCCATCGTCGAAGCGCTGCTCGCGTTCACCACCGCCCGCCCCGGGCTCGTCTGCGTGGTGCTGCGCGAGCTGGTCGACCCGCGCGGCGCCGGCCACGAACAGGTCGCGCGCGAGTTCGGCGGCCTGGTCGACGCCCTTGAGCGCGTGTATCGCGACCTGGCTGGCGCCCGCCTGCGCCCCGGCTTCCCGGTGCGGGCGGCCATCCTGCAGATCATGTCGGCCTACCTGGTGCGCGCGGCCGCCGGCGAGGTGGGCGAACGGCTCTGGGGCGCCGACGACCATACCCGCACCCTGGCCCACGCCCTGCTCGTCGACCACGCCGTGACCGCCTGATCGCGGCGCGCGGCGCCAGCGCGCCCGTCTCGGCGATGATCCTTGAACCGCAGCCGTCGGCCCGCCAACATGGCGAGGGGACGCGCGAGGTGCAGCACCGATGACCCTGTTTC
>JAGQJJ010000211.1 GCA_020430675.1 Myxococcales bacterium | reverse complement strand
CCGATTGCAGGGACGCCTGCTCGGGGCTCATATAGGACGGCGTACCGAGCAGACTGCCCGTCTCGGTGAGGCGCGCCGCCATCGGGTCGAGCACCCGAGCGACCCCGAAGTCGAGCACCTTGACCAGGGTGCGGTTGCCGATCGACGAGACCATCACGTTGGCTGGCTTGAGATCCCGATGCACCACGCCCGCCAGATGCGCTTCTTCGAGGCTGAGGCAGATCTGCTCTGCCAGTCGCGCGGCGCGATCGGGCGGCAATCTGCCGTCTTCGTTGAGCAGCGCGTGCAACGAGCGGCCTTCGATCAGCTCCATCGTCAAAAACAGGGCGCCGTCGTCAAGCTGTCCGGCGTCGAGGACGGTCACCGTATGCGGCGAGCGAAGACGCGCCGTCACCCTCGCTTCGCGCAGGAAACGCTCGACTGCGCGCGGATCGTGGGCGAGGCCGGGGTCGAGCACCTTCAGGGCGACCTGCCGCCCCATCGAGCGCTGCCAGGCCCGGTAGACCACGCCCATTCCCCCTGCGCCGAGTCTTCCGAGCACGACCAGCCCCTCGGCGACCGGCGCACCGCAGCGTGGGTCGTCCGGGTCGACGGACAAGGTCGGTACGTCGTGAACCGGGCAGATATCAGCCGTCGTGAGCGTCAGGCAGTGGGTGCAGATCCGCCGCATGCCGACTGACCTTACGGGGCCTGCGCCCATTCCGCACGGCATTCGAGGGCACTCCGCGCCAGGCGCCGCGCGATCCGCGCACTTCTCACAGCCGCCGTGCCGGGCGTCGAGGCTGGGCAGGGCCGATCGATGTGGGCGGGGGCCGCGGCGTCAACTCGGCGGCGAGGGGCCGCGAAGCCACGGAACCCGCCGTTCTTCGGGCCGTCGAGCGTCAACGGCGCCCCGTGGGTCGGGGCGCGGAGATGACCCGCAAACAGGGCAGGTGATCCGCACGTTCGGAGAGGGCGCAGGAGCGGTGCCATGAGGGCTCACGCCGGCTTTGTCGATGCCTCTGCGGCGCCCGCGGCGACGCCGGTCTGCACCGCCCACAGCGCCGCGTAGATGCCGCCCAGCGCGACCAGCTCGGCGTGGGTGCCGGTCTCTGCGACCTCGCCGGCGTCGAGCACCACGATGCGGTGGGCGTCGCGAATGGTCGAGAGCCGGTGCGCGATCACCACGGTGGTACGGCCGGCGGCGATGCGGGCCATCGAGCGCTGGATGGCGGCTTCGGTCTCGTTGTCGACGGCGCTGGTGGCTTCGTCGAGCACAAGCACCGGCGGATCCTTGAGCACGGCGCGGGCGATCGAGAGGCGCTGGCGCTGGCCGCCGCTGAGCTTCTGGCCGCGCTCGCCGACGATGGTGTCGAGGCCCTCGGGCAAGGCGCGGATGAAAGCGAGCGCTTCGGCAGCTTCGGCGGCGGCTTCGATCTGGGCGTCGGTGGCATCGGGCCGGCCGTAGGCGATGTTCTCGCGCACGGTGCCATGGAAGAGGAAGACATCCTGGCTGACGAGGCCGATGGCGCCGCGCAGGTCGGCTTTGCGCAGCGTGCGAAGGTCGTGGCCGTCGAGGGTGATGCGACCCGCGGTGGGGTCGTAGAAGCGCAGCAAGAGCTTGATGACGCTGCTCTTGCCCGCGCCGGTGGCGCCCACGATGGCGACGGTGCGGCCGGCGGCGATGTCGAGGTCGAGCCCGCGCAAGACCAGGCCGCCGGTGCGATAGGCGAAGTCGACCCCCTCGAAGCGCACCGCGCCGCGCACGGTCTCGGTGGGCAGCGCGCCCTCGCCTTCGGGCAGGGTCGTCTCGGTGTCGAGCAGGTCGAGGATGCGGGTGGTCGATGCCATCGCGCGCTGGTACTGGTCGAAGAGGGTGCCGAGCCGGGTGAGCGGCCAGAGCAGGCGCTGGGTGATGAAGACGAGCACGCTGTAGGCGCCCACCGCGAGGTCGCCCCGCAGCACGAGCTGCCCGCCGACGACGATCGTGGCGACGAAGCCGATGACGATGGCCATGCGGATGAGCGGCGCAAAAGCCGAGCTGAGCGCGATGGCCCGCCGGTTGACCGCGCGGTAGGTGTGGCTCTCGGCGCGCACCCGCTCGATCTCGCGGGCTTCGGCGGTGAAGCTCTTGATGGTGGCCATGCCCGAGAGGTTGTTGCCGAGCAGGGCGTTGAGGTTGCCGACCTGTTCGCGCACGGCGGCGTAACGGGGCGCGAGGCTGCGTTGGAAGCGGAACGAGCCCCAGACGATGATCGGGACGGGCAGCATCGCGAGCCACGCGACCTCGGGCGCGATGACAAAAAACGCGCCGCCGACGACGAGCATGGTGGTGCCAAGCTGGATGAGATCGTTGGCGCCGCCGTCGAGGAAGCGTTCGAGCTGGTTGACGTCGTCGTTGAGCACCGACATGAGCCCGCCGGTGGAGCGGTCTTCGAACCACGACAGTTCAAGGCGCTGGACGTGGCCGTAGACGTCGAGCCGCACGGTGTGTTGCAGGGTCTGGGCGAGGGTGCGCCAGACGACCGCGTAGGCATACTCGAAGACCGATTCGAGCCCCCAGATGAGCACGGTGGCCGCCGCGAGCCACCAGAGCTGCGCCGAGACATCAACGATGCCCCAGCTCGCGAGCACCGAGTCTTCGCGCTTGACGACGACGTCGACGGCGGCGCCGATGAGCACCGGGGGGGCGAGGTCGAAGAGCTTGTTGAGGACGCTGCAGAAGGTCGCGAGCCAGATGCGGCGCCGGTAGGGGCGGGCGTAGGCGAGCAGGCGAGCGAGCGGCGAGCGGGGGGCGGACAAGGGCGGCTCCAGCGCCAGTGAGACGGGCAACCGATGCCGGAGCGGGGGCGCGCGTTGCGGGCCTCGGCGCACTCAACGGCCGGACGTCAGCGACGGGTCAGCGTATCGCGAACGGCGCTGCGAGCCGCGCGTGCCATTCGCTGAGCGCCGATCCCACCCGGCCGAAGCGGAAGGCGCGGTTGATGTCGGTCGCCATGCCGCGCTGGATCTGCTCGGCGAGTTCGAGGTCTTGGTCGAGCGCGGCGCAGGGGTTGATGCGGGGCCGCGAGGCGGTGTCATGCGGGATGCCATGAGCAAGGCACGGTGGCATGCCTCGACAACGGGGGCGATGGCATGGCCCAGGTCGCCGCGGCGCGCGGCCGCCCGACACCGTTGACAGCGCGCGGGGGCGCGCCGCACGATGCCCGGGGAGGTGACCTGATGGTCCGAACGTCGCTGGCCGCACTGCTTCTGGCCCTTGTCGTGGCGAGCCCCGCCGCCGCCGAGACGCGCCTCGTGTCCCTGGCCGAAGACGGCACGCTCAACGGCTGGTTCGCCCAACTCGAAGCCCATGGCTCGCTGCTCTCCGACGTCGCCGACCGTTCGCTGCTCGCCGGCACCTTCGGCGGCGCGGCGCGCGGCGGTTATCGCTGGCAGGGCTGGGGCGCCTTCCTGCACATCGAGCAGGACAGCTGGCTGACCACCGACAACAAGACCGAGGTGGTGCAAGGCGCGGTCAACATCGGCGTCGGCGGCGAGTACACCTTCGCCGAAGGCTTCGTGCGCACCAGTGTGGCGGTCGGGCCGTCGATTCTGTTGTTCGAGACCGTGCTCGACGACCCCGGCTCGGTGGGCGTCTTCCTCGATACGCGCCCGCTCGGCCTGCGCTGGACGCTGCACGAGCACTTCGCGCTCGGACTCGATCCCATCGGCTTCACGGTGGTCGCGCCGGTGCTCGACGGCATCCCGCTGGTGCAGGTCGAGTATCGCACCGCGCTCTATGTCGAAGGGGCGTGGTGATGCGCCGCGCCGCCTTGATCCGGGCGCTGCCCTGGCTGCTTCTTGCCTCGCCGGCTTCCGCCTTCACCGTGGCCAGCGGCTTCACCGATCCCTGCCATGAACGCATCTCGCTGGTGGCCTTCAGCGACTTCGTGCTCGACCTGCCGCTGTTCGGGCTGGTGCCGCCGGCGGCGAATGAATGGCATGAGATCGCCGAGTTTCTGCTGCGCGACTTCAACGCCGCCAACGGCCAGCCGCTCGACGATGCCCATGCCTTCGTGATGGTGAGCCTGCTCGTGGGCGTGCGCTCGCCCGACACCGACGGCCACTCGCTGCTCGACCTGGCCTCGCTGCGCCGGCTGCACGCCGATCCCGACGATGAGGGGCAGTACGCGCACTCCCTGCGCGGCATCAATGACAACGGCCCCGAGGGCGACGTCAAGGCGGTCGAAGGCACGCGACGGCTTTTGCGCAAGCTGATCGACCAGGCGACCGAGGCCCAGAACAAGCCGCTCGCCGAGCAGTTCATCAAAGCGCCGGTCTACTTCGACTTCTACGGCCGCTTTGAGGTCGACGTCTGGGCCCCGGCCTATTATCTGGGGCGGGCGGCGCACGCGCTCGAAGACTCGTTTGCCCATACCATTCGCGACGATGCCTCCGAGCTGCATCAGATCGTGACCGTCTTCAACTACGTCGAAGCCATCACGGGTGACTTCAAGGAGTCGCGCGACGGCTTGCGTCACTCCAACAGCACCGACACCTGCGCCAACGCGCCCGAGCTGTTCAACGCCGCCTCGCAGGCGGCCATCGACATGATGCTCGCCGCCCGCGAGATGGCATCGGGGCGCGATCCCGATGCCATCGACGACGTGCTCGATGGCTGGGTGACGCTGCGGCCCGGCTGCACCAAGGCCAATGATTATTGCGACAACAAGCGCTGGCTTGAGCTGGCGCAGCGCGAGCCCACCCATCCCTATCTGGGTTGCACGGCGACGCCCGGCCCTCGCGGCGGGCCGTGGTGGTTGCTGCTCAGCGCGCTTGCGTTTGTGCCAGGTCGAGCACGCGCGCGGCGCCGTCGCTGAAGCCGAGCGCGATCAGGCTGCCATCGGGCGCGAGCGCCGCGGTGGCGGCGCCGACCGGCACCTGAATCTCGTCGACCTGCGCGCCGGTGGCGACGTTCCAGACCGCGGTGCGCCCGTCGTAGTGGGCGGCAAACAGCGCGCCGGGCTGCGTGGCCGGCTGGGCGAGCACCGAGACCAGGTCATCGGGGCCGAGCAGCGTCTGCACCGGCGCGTCGTCGCCCACGCGCCATTGGTCGATCGCGCCGCGCCCGTGCCCGACAAAGAGCGAGGCCCCGTCGGCGGCGAATGAGACCGCGGTCGCCGGGCCCGCCAGCGTGGCCGAGAGCACCGACGCGCCATCGTCGGCGCGCCACACTTCGAGGCGACCGGGGAACGACAGGCGCCCCGCCGCGGCCGCGACCAGCATGCCATCGGGTGAGATGGCCACCGCGTTGACCCGCTCGCCCACCTGATGCACGAAGCGCTCGCTGCCGGTGTCGACCTCGATGACATGCACGGTGCCATCCCAGCCGCCGCTTGCCAGCAGTCCGGTGCCCGGCGCGATGGCCAGACCGGCCACCGGGCCTTCGTGCAGCGGGCGTCGCAGCAGCTCGGCGCCGGTCTCGACGCTGAAGATGACCAGATCGCCGGTGTCGCTGCCCGCGGCCAGATCGAGGTGGTCGGCGTCGCGCCGGCCGAGCAGCAGCGAGCGCACCGGTCCATCGGCCAGGTGCAGCGTATGGCGGCGACGCCCGTCGTCGCGGCGCCACAGCGCGATGTCGCCCGTCTGCCCGCCCGCGGCCAGCCAATCGAGGGCGCCATTGGCCGGCAGGGCGACCGCGGTGACCGCGGCGGTAGAGGTCAACAAGGCCTCCGGCGTGCGCAGCGTATAGGTGCAGACAGGGGGCAGCAGCGGCGGCACCTCATCGACCACGGCGAGCGCGACCGTCGCGGGCGAAGGCAAGCGGCCGTTGAGGTCGAGCAGGCCAAAGCGGCCGCGAAACGAGTGCCCGATCGGCGCGACGGTGCCGTTGAGGCGGCCGGTCAGCGTGACGGCGCCGTCTTCGCCGACCGTCGTCGGCACCGTGGCACCGCTCAAACCCAGCGTCAGCTCAAGCCCCAGCGTCGCAGGGCCGGGCGGCGTATCGAGGCTGGCCGAGAGCGTCCAGGTGAAAGCCTCACCGGGTCTGACCGCGTTCGGGCCGCAGACGCGATCGATGCGCGGCCCCGTGGCCGCCACCTCAAACAGCGTCGACGTGCGCTCGATGCCGGGCAAATCCAGCGTATCGAGCAGCTTCTCGGTGGCAACCGGGTATTTTTCGGAGTAGCAAACCTCATCCTCTTCGACCGTGCAGCCCGCGAGGACGAGCAGCGCCGCCGGAACCAGGCCGTTCAGCCCGCGCATCGGCTGCCCCCCATCGACCGTTGCGCGTCGGCGAACGCCGCGCGTTTACCTGCGGCGTCGAGCCGCCCGAAGGCTCTGGCGAGCGCTGTTGGCGCGGCCACGGTGCGCAGCGTCGGGGCCTGGTCGGGCAACGCAGCCCGGGCCTCGGCGGCCGCGGCGCGCACCGGCGCCCCGAACGCCTGCACCAGCCACGCTTCGATGCCGTCGGCCAGCCGCGCGTGCGCCGCCTCTTCGCCGGCGATGGCGGACAGCAGCGCGCGCACCGCCGGCACCATCGCCGCGCTCGCCGCCCGGCCGGCCTGCCGCGCGGCGACGCCTTCGTTGAAGCGGCCATCGCGCAGGTTCATCGCCGCCAGCATCGGCGCGTCGAGCGGCGCGTCGACCGGCAGGCGCTCGGCGACCGGCGCGAGGCGCAGGCCGAGCAGGTGGCCAGCCACCGCAAAGCAACCCCGGGCGTGGCGGGCCTCTTCGGCGGCGGCGCGCAGACAGGCGGCGAGCAGGCCCGCGGGTGCGCCCAGCGCTTGAAGATCGCGGGCCAGCCGCCAGAACGCGACCACCGCCGCCTGCTCATCGACCGCGTCGGCCAGCCAGGCTTCGCCCAGCGCGCGGTGCGTCGCGCAGGGCGGTCGACGCCCGCGCCGGCCGAGCACCACGACCCGCGG
>JAGQJJ010000210.1 GCA_020430675.1 Myxococcales bacterium | reverse complement strand
CTGACCCTGCGCGAGATGCCCGGCGCCGAGACGGTCACCGGCACTGTGCTGGAAGCGGCGTTCGGGCCGCCCCACCCAGCGACCCGCACGGTGGTCATCGGCAACGCCGCGCCGCTGGGGCGGCATTGGACGTGGACGCTCACCGGCAAGCCGGGGGCGCTGTTCATCGCCGAGGTCCGACCCGACGACGCGGTCCGATACCACTTCGCCGAGGTGGGGCGGATCGTCGGCGGCAGCAACAGCGCGGGGTTCTTCTCGGAGTGCCTCATCGAGCGCTACGGGACCCCCGGCTGGTGAGGCGCCTGCCCGCCCGATGACGCGCCGCCCGCGGCCCCGCAGCGGCCCTGCGGGCGGCGCGGCTCTCCCGACGACGACCGCGGTCACGACCTCCGGCACGTCACCGCCCCGCCATGCCCGTTGACCCCACCCCCCCGGCGTCGTAAGTGGAGCATCGCGCACGACCACGCATCGCAGTGGGGAGGACCCGTGAGAGCCGCTGAGCTGATCGCCCGCAAACGAGACGGACAGGCCCTCGACCCCGAGGACATCCGGGCCCTGATCGCCGGCTACGCCCGGGGCGACGTGCCCGACTACCAGATGTCGGCCCTGGCCATGGCGGTCTACTTCCGCGGCCTCGAGCCGGCCGAGCTGTCGGCCTGGACCGACGCCATGCTGCGCTCGGGCGACGTGCTCGACCTCGGCCACCTCGACGGGGCCAAGGTCGACAAACACAGCACCGGCGGCGTCGGCGACAAGATCAGCCTGCCGCTCGCCCCGCTCGTCGCCGCCTGCGGCCTGCGGGTGCCGATGGTCAGCGGCCGGGGCCTCGGCCACACCGGCGGCACGCTCGACAAGCTGGAGAGCATCCCCGGGTTCCGCACCGACCTGCCCGTCGAGCGCTTCGTGGCCCAGGTCGCCGACGACGCGCTGCGGCTCGGTCTCATCGGCCAGACCGAGGAGATCGCGCCCGCCGACAAGCGGCTCTACGCCCTGCGGGACGTGACCGCGACCGTCGAGAGCATCCCGCTCATCGCCAGCTCGATCATGTCGAAGAAGCTCGCCGAGGGCATCGACGGGCTCGTGCTCGACGTCAAGGTGGGCACCGGCGCTTTCATGAAGCGGCTCGACGAAGCGCGCACGCTGGCCCGCACCATGGTTGGCATCGGCGCCGAGGTGGGCTGCAAGGTCGTGGCGTTGCTGACCGACATGAACCAGCCGCTCGGCCATATGGTCGGCAACGCCCTCGAAGTGCGCGAGTCGCTCGACGTGCTGCGGGGCGGCGGCCCGGAAGACGTGCGCACGCTGACGCTGGGCCTCGCCGAAGAGATGCTCGCGCTCGGCGGCCTCGATCCGGCGCAGGCCAAAGCCGCGCTCGATGATGGACGCGCGTTTGCCGTCTTCGAGCAGGTCGTCGCCGCCCAGGGCGGTGACGTGCGGGCGCTGCACGACCCCGATCGACTGCCGCACGCGCCGTCGGTCGAAGCCTTCGCCGCGCCGCGCGCCGGGTTTGTGACCGCGATCGAGACCGAGCATGTCGGCCTCGCCGCCATGTGTCTCGGCGCCGGCCGCGCCCGCAAAGAAGACGCGGTCGACCCCGCGGTGGGCCTCGAAGTGCTCGCCAAGACGGGCGATCGCGTCGAAGCCGGCCAACCGCTGGCCCGCATCCATCACACCGGGCGCGGCCTCGACGACGCGCGCGCCCACCTCAAGGCGGCGTGGACGATCGCCGACGCGCCGCCCGTTCCTCGACCGCTGATCATCGAACGCATCAGCGAGCGGGCGCCGCCCGCCTGAACCGCGGAGGATGAGGACTTGCACGGTCCCAACAAGCGCTTTTCATTGACCGGAGGGGCCCTGGCCCTGCTGGCGCTGCTGCTGCCCGCCGTCGCGGCAGCGCAGGACGCTGGCGGCGAGGCGGTCGCCCTGCCCACCACCGTCGACACCCCGGTCTCGGCCCGCATCCTGAGCCTCTTCGGGCTCTTGGTGATGATGGCCATCGCCTGGCTGATGAGCAATAACCGCCGCAAGATCCACTGGCGGGTGGTGATCTGGGGCGTCGGCCTGCAGGTGGTGCTGGGTCTGCTCGTGCTGCGCACCGACGCCGGCCGCGGCTTCTTCCTCGGCGTCAAAGACGCGGTCAACAAGCTGCTCGGCTTTTATGAAGCCGGCGCCAACATGGTCTTCGGCAGCTTGATGCAGGTGCCCGGCTTCAGCTTTGCGCTCAGCGTGCTGCCGACCATCATCTTCTTCTCGTCGCTGATGGCGGTGCTCTACCACCTGCGCGTGATGCAGTTTGTCGTCGGCGGCGTCGCCTGGCTCATGCAGCGCACGCTCAAGACCTCGGGCGCCGAGAGCCTCTCGGCGGCGGGCAACATCTTCGTCGGCCAGACCGAAGCGCCGCTGCTGATCCGCCCGTTTGTCACCGAGCTGACGATGAGCGAGCTGATGGCGGTGATGGTCGGCGGCTTCTCCACCGTCGCCGGCGGCGTGATGGTCGCCTACGTGGGCATGTTCCGCGGCGTCTTCCCCGACATGGCCGGCCACCTGCTGACCGCGAGCATCATGTCGGCGCCCGCCGCGCTGGTCATCGCCAAGTTGATGTACCCCGAAGACGCCAAGCCGGTCACCGCCTCTGACCATGTGCCGATGGCCAAGACGCCGTACACCAACGTGATCGACGCCGCGGCCACCGGCGCCGCTGACGGCCTCAAGCTCTCGCTCAACGTGCTGGCCATGCTGCTCGCCTTCGTGGCGCTCATCGCGCTGTTCAACTATGTGCTCGGCCTGCCCAGCTTCTGGCAGCACCGCGGCGTGCTCGGCGACTGGTTCCAGTTCTTCGGCGCCCACACCAACCTGACCCTGCCCGACGGCTGCGCCTCGATGGACGCGGTCAGCTTCGAGGGCAGCGCCGGCTGCATCCAGAAGATGAGCGCCGCCGCCCAGAGCGCTGGCCTGACCGGCCTGCCCTCCACCGATCTGTGGGAGGTCATCACCTTCCAGCGCATCCTCGGCTGGGTGCTCGCGCCCATCGCGTGGGTGATGGGCGTCACCTGGGGCGACGCGGTCGCCGTCGGCCAGCTGCTCGGCACCAAGACCATCGTCAACGAGTTCGTCGCCTACCTCGACCTGGCCGAGATGGTGCGCAACGGCACGATCACCAGCCCGCGCTCGGTGGTCATCGCCACCTATGCCCTCTGCGGCTTCGCCAACTTCGGTAGCATCGCCATCCAGATCGGCGGCATCGGCGCCATCGCGCCCGGCCGGCGGCAGGATCTGGCCAAGCTGGGCCTAAAGGCGATGATCGGCGGCACCCTGGCCGCGCAGATGACCGCGACGGTGGCCGGCATCTTCGTCTGATGGCCGGCGGCGTACACATCTGCCTGGTCTCGGACCAGCCAACGCCCAACCTCACCCCGGCGCTCGACCCCGAGTTTGCGCCGCACGAAGTCATCCTCGTCGTCAGCCCGCAGATGGCCGAGCGCGCCGACTGGCTCGAAGCCGTCCTGCGCCCGCGCGGCGTGCGCTGCACGCGCTGGCCGGTGCAGGACGCCTATGACATCGAGCACTTGCGCGAGCGCTTCCTCGAACTGCTCATCGCCCGCGAAGACGCCACGCTGCTCTTGAACGCGACCGGCGGCACCAAGCCGATGTCGCTCGCGGCCTACGAGGTCTGCCGCCAGTTCGAGCGCCCGGTCTTCTACGTGAACCCCGAGACCGACCACCTGGTCTGGCTCTCGCACCCGGCGCGCCCGCCCTCGCGCGACCTGGCCGATCGCATCCGCCTCGGCCCGTTCCTCATCGCCCACGGCGCCACGGTCACCGCCACCGGTCCCAGCGAAGGCGTGCCGGCAAACCTGCGCGGGCTGACCGACGCGCTGGTGGCCGACGCCGAGGCCCTCGCCGCGCCGCTCGCCGCGCTCAATTTCCTGGCCGGCACGGCCGAGCACACGCTGATCAGCGAACCGCAAGACGGCCGCCAGCGCCGGTGGCCCGACCTGCAAGCCCTCATCGACCGCTTCGCCAACGTCGGCTGCCTCACGCGATCGGGCGACCGCCTCAAGTTCCCCGATGAGGACCGGCGCTTCTTCGTGCAGGGCGGCTGGCTCGAAGCGCATGTCTACGGTCTCATCTACGGCCTGCGCCGCGAGCGCCCGACCGTTCAGGACGTGGCCCGCGGCCTCGAAGCGGCCCGCGACGTCAGCGGCGGCCGCGTCCGCAACGAGATCGACGTCGCCTTCCTCGCCGACAACCGCCTCTACGTCATCGAGTGCAAGACCGCCTGCATGGGCCGCGAAGACGCCGGCAACCGCGCGCTCTACAAGCTCGACACCCTCAAAGCCGTTCTCGGCGGCGCCCAGGGCCGGGCGATGCTGGTCAGCTTCAAGCCCCTGCGCGCATCCGAGCTGAACCGGGCCGACGAGCTTGAGATCGAAGTGGTCGCCGGCAGCGAGGTCCGCCGCCTGCGCGAACGGCTCCTTCAGTGGATTCCCGGCAAGCTCGAAGACCGCATCAGCGCCTGACGACGCCGCGCAATGCGCCTCAACTCGCCGGCGGCTTGAGCAGCGCGCGCACCTTCAACAGCAGCGCCTTGGGTGAGATCGGCTTCACCAGATAATCCTGCACGCCCAGCCGCAGCGCGCGATCCAGGTCGAGCGGGCTGTCGGACGCGGTCAGCATCACCACCGGAATGCTCGCCGCGGTTTCATAGCGTTGCAGCAGCTCCAGCAGCTTGAAGCCATCCATGCGCGGCATGCGGATATCGAGGATGATCAGATCAGGTCGCGCCTTCTTGAGCACGCTCGCCGCTTGAATGCCGTCCTCGGCCAGCACTGCGCGATAGCCGCCTTTGCGGACCACCTGCCCGACCAGCTTGCGGGTCTTTTCGTCATCCTCGACGACCAGCACCAGCATCGGCCGCGGCGACGGCGCGGCCGCGCGGGCCGCCGGATCTTGCGCGCTCATCGGGCTCCTTGGTGCAGCTCGGCCTGCAGACGCGCAAACAGCATGCGGCCAGGCGTCAAGTGCGGGCGCAACGTCAGCACCCGACGAAGCAGCAGGCGCGCGTCATCCGACTGGCCCATCTCGGCCTTCAACCGCGCCAGATTGAACAGGATGTTGGCCTGCCGCGGCGCCAGCCGCACCGCGCGCGTCCACAGCGCGCCCGCCGCGGTGCGCCGCCCGGCGATGTACAGGTGCAGCGCGGTCAGGTTCAGGCCGTCTGCCAGCCCCGCCGCGCCATCGGGGCACGCCTGCAGATAGCGCACGACCTCCTCCAGCTCGCCACGCTCGACCGCCGACTCGACCGCCGTCAGATCGACCGCCTCCGCCGTCAGACCCCCACCCGGCGCCTCGGCCCCCAGACGCGCTGCCATGGCCTCCGGCCGGGCCTCCCAGTTCTCGCGTCGCCGCTGGGCCAGTTGCTCATCATTCGGCGCCGCCAGCGCCTCGACCACCCGCGGCGGGCTTCGGCGCGCGACCTCCGCCGCGGGCAACATGCCGGTGCGGGCAAAAACATCGGGCTCGGGCGGCGGCAACCCGCGTGGCGCCTTGCTGACCGGCACCGTGTGGGTCTTGAGCAGGTCGATCGTCGGCCCCTCGCCCAGCATCAGCTCCATCGCTTCGAGATCCGGCGTGCGCAGCTTGCCGCCCACCCGCTCGACGCATTGCTTGACGATCTTCGCCTGCGCCGCCACATCGAGCCCTTCGAGCCCGGCGGCCATCACCCGCAGCCGCGCCATCGCCTCCGGCGGCATCTCGCCCGGCACGCGCGGCGGCGGCGGCAGCAGATCGCGCACCTTCTCGGCGCTGATGCCCGTGCCCGAGAACGCCATCAGCGCCTCCTCGACGAGCGCCCGCTCCTCGGCCGCGCCCGGCCGCGACTGTTTGTCGGGCGAAAACTCCGACGGCGCCTCGGCGGCATACTCCTCGATCACGTCGCGGCTGAGCGGCTCGGCCGCCGCCGCGCGGCAGAACTCGGTGAAGCGCGTCGCGTCGAGCGCGTTGCGGCCGATCTCGATCAGATGCGCCAGCGCCGTGATCAGCAGCTTGCGCGACTTCTTCGTGCGCGCCCCCAGCAAAAACGTGAGCCGTTGCAGCATCGCTTCGATGGTCGGCGGCGCCTCGGGCGCGGCCAGCGCCGTGTGCAGCGTGCGCCAGGCCGGCCGGCCGATCAGCACCGCTGCCTCGTGCCGCACCGCCTGCAAAAGCGCGCTCAGGCGGCGCTGATCCAGATCGCCCAGCGGCGCGCCCGCCTCCAGCAGCCCATCGAGCACCCCGGCCAGCGCCTTCTCCAGCGCGTTGGTCGGCGCCTCGCCCAGCGCCGCGCGAAACGGCTCCAGGTCCACCAGCTCGACGTCGTACAGCACCGGCACCGGGTTGAGCGACGCCAGCTTCTGCACCAGCGCCTCGGGATCGATGCCATCGATGCGCGCCCGCAGCCCGAGCAGCGCCGCCAGCGCGTGCAGTTGATTGGGCCCCAGCGGATAACGATCGACGTTGCGCAGCAGCACCGCCAGCACCAGCAGCCGCGCCTGATCGAGCGCGTCTTCTTCGGTCTCGGCAAACAGCAGGCGCCCGGCCAGGTCGACGCGGTCATCGGGCGTCAGCCACACCAGCACCGGCGCCGGCACGCCCAGCATCTTGCGCAGCACCTCGCTCAGCGCGTCCTGCTTGCGCGCCGACCGCCCGTTGGTGCGCAGCACCACGCGCGCCACGCGCTTGAGCACCATCAGCTTGCCTGGATCGCGCTCCTTCGACTCCGCGGTCCTGTCGAGCACCGCGTTCATCAGCAGCGGAATGCGCGCCGGACCGCCGGCATGCTCGGCAAACTCCTCGACCGCCTGCGTCGTCGAGTCCAGCTCATGGGCGTCGACCTTATGATCGCGAGCCACCT
>JAGQJJ010000209.1 GCA_020430675.1 Myxococcales bacterium | reverse complement strand
TGGGGGCGCGGGGGCTCGAGGCGACCGCCCGGCGCGATCTGTCGCACGAGGCGGCGGTTTTGGTCGGGGTGCTCGAGACGCCCCGGTACCTGGGCGGGCCGGTCTGGCGGCGGGTCGCGATCTTCGGTGATCCCTCCCGCCGCATGGGCGCACTGGCCGAAGCGGAGTGCACGCACATCCTCGCCGCGTTTGAGCTGGCCGAGGAGCTCGGCGCGCCCATCGAGTGGGTGGCCGCAAGCAGCGGCGCCCGAATCGACATGGCATCGGGCACGGAGAACCTCGATTGGACGGCCCGAGTGCTCGGCCGCATCGTGCGCTTCACGCAAGCCGGCGGCGAGGTCAACATCATCGTGGCCGGCGTTTGCGTGGGCGCGCAATCCTATTGGAATGCCGAAGCCACGATGATGATGCATACCCGCGGGTTGCTGATCATGACCGACGCGGGCTCGATGGTGCTGACCGGAAAGCGCGCGCTCGACATCTCGGGGTGCGTCTCGGCTGAGGACGATGTCATGTTGGGCGGCCATGCCTCGGTGATGGGACCCAATGGCCAGGCGCAGGTGCACGCGCTCGATCTGGTCGATGCCTATCGCAAGCTGTATCGCTACTATGAGTTGACCCATTGCCCGCCGGGCGAGCGGCGCCCTCCCATGTCAGCCTCCAGCGATCCACCCGGCCGCGACATCGGGCTTTCGTGGTACCCCGAAGCGACGGGGCATGGCTTCAACACGGTGGGCGAGCTGTTCTGCGATCGGCGCAACGCCGGTCGAAAGCGCCCCTTCTCCGTACGGCCGATCATGGCGGCGCTGGCCGATGTGGACGCACCCCACCTCGAACGGTGGGGCGCCATGCGTGACGCCGAGAGCGCGGTGGTGTGGGAGGCGCGCGTCGGCGGCCATGCCTGCACCCTCATCGGCATCGACAACACGGCCACGCCGCGCGTTGGCCCGCCAGCGGTCGAGGGCCCCCGCGCGCTCGCGGGCGGCACGCTCTATCCGCACTCATCGCGCAAGATCGCCCGCGCGCTGAACGCGGCCTCGGGCCGACGCCCGGCGGTGGTGCTGGCCAACCTGTCGGGCTTCGACGGCTCGCCCGAGTCGCTGGCCCACTGGCAGCTTGAATACGGCGCCGAGATCGGCCGCGCGGTGGTCAACTTCGACGGGCCCATCCTGTTTGTGGTGCTCTCGCGCTATCACGGCGGGGCTTACGTGGTGTTCTCGAAGACGCTCAACCCGAAGCTGCACGCCGTCGCGCTCGAGGGCAGCTACGCCTCGGTGATCGGCGGTGCGCCGGCGGCGACGGTGGTCTTTGCGGGCGAGGTGCGCAAGCGCAGCCGCGAGCTGGGCGGCGGCGACGAGGCGCACGCGGCGGCGGTGACCGAGCTGGCGGGGCGCTTCGACGCGGTGCACACCGTCGAGCGGGCGCGCACGGTGGGCTCGATCGACGGCATCGTCGCCGCGCAACGGCTGCGCCCCTACCTGGTCGAGCGACTGGCGCTGGACCACGAGGCCGCCCTCAGCGCGGGTGCACCTCCAGCACCACCGCCGTGATGTTGTCGGCGCCGCCTTCGAGCAGCGCGGTCTCGACCAGCTCCTGCACGGCCTCGGCGGGGCTGGTGGCGTCGGCGAGGATGGCGGCCAGGTCGTCCTCGGAGAGCACGTCGCTGAGGCCGTCGGTGCAGAGCAGGTAGCGATCGCCGGGCCGCAACGTGCACCAGCCCACGTCGGGGCGCACCGTCTCGCGCAAGCCGAGCGCGCGTGAGAGCAGATGGCTTGGCGGCCCGGCCGGCGGCTCCAGCCCGGCGCGCAGCGTCTCACCGAAGGCGTTGTGATCGAGGGTCAGCGGGGCGCAGAGGCCGTCGCGCAGGCGATAGAGGCGGCTGTCGCCCACATGGCCAAACGCCGCGTGATGGGCGGCGCACCAGAAGACGAGCGCGGTGGTGGCCATGGGGCGTTGCGGATCGCGGGGCGCGCGGCGGCGCAGGGCCATGTTCGCCCGCACCAGCGCCGCGCCGATGAACTGCGCGCGGCGCTCGGGGTTGGCGGGCGGGGTGCGCGGCCCGAGCACGTCGGTCAGCGTGCGCACCGCCAGCTCGCTGGCGAGCTGGCCGCCAGGGTGGCCGCCCATGCCATCGGCGAGCACCACCAGCCCCGAGGCGGGCAAAGCGCGGACGGCGTCTTCATTGCGGGGGCGCAGGGCGATATGAGAGCCGGCCGCGCCCTCAAGGCGGACGGACGGCAACTGCATCTGCCAGCGTTCGACGAGCAGTCCATGAGCGTCGGTCGAAGCACAGGGGACGGGGGCCGTAGTCATCCGCGCCTCCATCGCCCGCGAGGCGCGAGCATAGAAGGTTTGAGTAAGGCAAGAATGAGGAAAACTTCAACATAGATCGAATATCCATGCAGAGATCTCTCAATCCTATCACCGAATGCCCTGCTTCTCGGTCGGGGTTTCGCCTACTCGTTGACGCGCACCTCCGTGTCGTCGCGGCGCGCCCGCAGCGCTCTGATGATCGCCCAGCGGGGCTCGCCCCCTTCGAGCAGCAGGCCGGCGCGATCGGGTGGCCGCGGCCCGGCCCGCCAACGGGTCGCGGCCCGTTCGACCGCTTCGAGGCGATCGGCGGGCGCCGCGGTGTAGTCGTACTCAAAGTCGCCGAAACCCGGCTGAGCGCGGAGGGACCGCGCGGCGATGAACCGCACGACCGCGTAGGGGTCGTCGAGCAGCGCGGCCAGGTAGATGGCCTGCCAGCCGTCGCCGCTCGCGGCGCGGGCCGGAGCCCAGCCCAGATGCCACGCCGCCGCCGCCCGCTGCACCGCATCGCCGCGCAGCAGCCAGGCCAGCGCCGCTGACGCGCCCAGGTCATCGGCGACCTCGGGCAACGGCGGCTGGCCATACCATGCGGTCAACCGCTCGGCGACCTGGGCCAGCGTGAAGTCGAGGTGGCAGAGGTTGCAGGCGTTGGGGCGGCCGGTCCAGGCGGTGCGGCCCGCGTCGGGGCTGTCGATCCGGTGGGCCCGCATCAACCCCAGCAGGCCCACGGTGGTATGCGGCATATGGCAGTTGTTGCAGCGACTGCCCGTGGAGCCTTCGCGGTGATGGGTATGGGCCGGCACATCCGGCAGCGCGTGGCATTCGAGGCAGATGCCGTCATCGTCGCGGGGTCCGCGAAGCTGGTCGTTGGCCGGCGCGCCGTGCATCTGGTGGCAGCTCAGGCAGCTCAGCGCGCCGCGGGTGAAGCAGCCGGTCTCGGCCAGCGCGTTGTAATCGCGGCCGGCGATGCGAATGGTGCCATCGCGCCAGAAGGCGTCTTCGAGCATGGTCGGCTCGGCTTCAAGCGCCGAAGCCAGCCAGGGCGGCGGATTCTTGGGCGTGTAGTGCACGATGTCGGCGTAGTCGGCGAGCGGCTCGCCGGGCCGGAAGGGCCGGGCCGCGTCTTTCACGATCAGCTCGCCATGGCATTGCCCGCAGACCGCGCTGGCGCGCTGCGGGTCGAGCCGACCGGGGTGCACGATGTCATCGGGCGGCTCGGCGGACAGATGCGTCGCGTAGCGGTCGATCGGGTCGCGATGGCGCGCGATATGGCGGCGTCCGGGGCCATGGCAGGCCTCGCACGCGATGCCCAGCTCGGCCACCGCGGCGGCGCCCGATTGCGTGCGCGGCGTCCAGGCGAAGTCGGGGCGCACGCTGTGGCATTGGTCGCAGGCGTCGCTCCAGGCGTCACCGAACGGTTCGACGTCCGGCCGCACGACTGGGGGTTGCACGAAGGTGTCCTCTTCATGGGCGAAGCGGCCCGCCTCGACCAGCCAGACGAAGGGGAACTGCATGAGCTGCCCTTTGTTTTGCACGCGGTCGACGAAGTGGCGGACGGGGCCGGCTTCGGCGGCGTCGAGCAGCGCCGCGTGGGTGGTGTCGGCCAGCACCGCGTCGATGCGCGCGCCGTCGAGCTGCGCTCCGGCGAGCGTTGGCGCCTTGCCGCCGCCGCCATCGCGGCCGTGGCAGGGCGTGCAGCGGCGGTTGAACACCGCGCGGCCCATGCGTTCGGGCGCGTCGTCGACCGTGGGCGCGGGCAGCCAGTAAGCCTGCATATGATGCGAGCCGGTGGTCATCACCACCGGCGCGACGAGGCGCTCGCCGGCCGTCGCGCCGGTGGTGCCCGGCCACGGCTGATCGACGAAGAAGCGGTCGCCGTCGCGAAAGACCCGATAGGACCGCGCGCCATCGGTCAGCGTGCGGCCATCAAACGGGGCCAGCACGCTCTCGGGGCTGGCGACCTGCGTCATCTTGCGGTGATAGGTGGCCCGCCAAGACGCATAGGCGGCGGGGTGGCAGGGTCGGCAGGCGCGCGATGAGGCGTATTCGGCGTCGGGGCGCGCGGTGGCGTCGGCTGGCCGGTAGCGCGCGATGTCGGGGCGGCGGTCGACCTGCCACGCCGCCAGCGCCAGCGCTGAAGCGAGTGACGCGGCCAGCAGGCCCAGGCGCAGCGGCCCCCGCGGCACCGCAAGCGCCGCGACCGTGAGCACGCCGACGACAAAGAGAAACTCCACGCACACTCCCGCCGGCCCCGAAACACGCGCACTTTCGGGGCCGAATGAGTACTGTACGGCCCCTCGACCGGCGGCCGCAAAGCCCGCGCCCGAACCTCGACCGGCGGGCGCAGCATCCGACCGCTGATCGTCTCTCGGAGGAGCCCGCATGAACCCCACCGACGCCCCCGACGAGTGCGTGCGCGGCGTGGCCCACGGCGGCGAGGTCAAGGTCGTCGCCGCCCGCACGACTGCGACCATCGCTGAGCTGATCCGCCGCCACGACGCCGGCCCCATCGGCGCGATGGCCATCGCCCGGGTCGGCACCGCCGCCGCGCTGCTCGCCGCCGGCCTCAAGGACCGCCAGCAGGTGGCGGTGCAGGTCAACGGCGACGGCCCGGTCGGCGAGGTCTACGCCATCGCCGACGTCAGCGGCCGCCTGCGCCTCGCCATTCACGGCCCCCACGCCGAAGCGCCCGACGGCAAGCTGAAGCTGGGCCCGGCAATCGGCCGCGGTCGGCTGAGCATCGTGCGCAAGCTGGCCGAGGACGAGCCGCCCTATCGCGGCGTCGTCGAGCTGGTCGATGGCGAGATCGGCAGCGATGTGGCCGAAGCGCTCATGGTCAGCGAGCAGGTGCACAGCGCGGTCGGGGTGGGTGAGAAGCTCGGGCCCGAGGGGCTGATCGCCGCGGGCGGCTTTCTGATCCAGGCCTTGCCGGGCGCCAGCGAAGCGACGCTCAAGTCGATCGAAGCCCGGGTGGGCGTGCTGCCGCCGCTGGGCGAGCTGCTCGCCGAGGGCCAGACGCCGGTCGAGATCCTCGAATGGCTGGTCGACGACCTGACGGTTCTCGCCCGCACCCACGTGCACCACGAATGCCCGTGCAGCCGCGAGCAGTTCGCCCGCTACCTGATCGGCCTGGGCGTCGCCGAGATCGAGTCGCTGATCGAAACCAACGAGATCACCGAGGTGAGCTGCCACTTCTGCGGCGACCACTACCAGTTCGACCGCGAGCAGATGCGCGCCCTGCGCTACGGCGCGCAGCACATGAATTGAGCGCGTTGCACATCGAGCGGCGCGGGGCCCTCGCGATCATCCGGCTCGCCGCGCCGCGCTTGGGCCTCGCGACGCTCGAAGGCCTCGTTGAAGCGGTCGATACGCTGGGTGCCGACGCCGATATCCGCGCCGTGGTGCTCGGCGGCGGCGCCGATTTTGCCCATGGCATGGATCTGCTCGACCCGGCGTTGGCCGAAGCGATGCGCCGCGACGCTGGCGGCACGGTCGCGAGCCTGGGCCAGCGTCTCATCGAAGACTGGATCCGCCTGCCCATGCCCACCATCGCCGCCGCCCGCGGCTGGATCGTTGGCGCCGGCGCCTGCCTGTTTGCCGCGTGCGACTTCCGCTTCGCCACGCCCGGCGCGCGCGTGCGTCTGCCCGAGGTCGCCCGCGGCATGCACCTGAGCTGGGGCATCGTGCCGCGCCTCGTCGGCGAGTTCGGCCCCGGCCCCGCACGCTGGCTGGCGTTGACTGGTGAAGCGCTGACCGTCGAGGCGTTGCCCGACGCCGCCGTGCGCGTGACCGAGGCGCCCGACGATGACGCCCTCGCGTTGGCCGAGTCGCTGGCCGCCCTGCCCCCGCTCGCGGTGCGCGCCATCAAAGCCGCGCTCACCGAAGCCACCGCCACCACCGCCGCCCACGACGTCGCGCGCTTCTCGGCCACGGTTCAGAGCCGCGACTTCGCCGAGGCCCTCGCCGCCTGGGCCGAGCGCCGCCCCGGGCGCTACGAGGGTCGCTGACCGGCCGGCCTCAAGTCCCCGACGCCGGCCGATCCACGTGGCCGAGATCGCGATCCGGCGCTACACGGTCACGCACCAGCCGCTTGAGCTCTTTCGCTTCGGGGAATCGACCCTCGGTCGCGCGGTCGAAGAGGCACTCGCCGTCGAGGTGAACCGCAAAGCGCCCCGACTCGGCGGGCACCAGCGTCACCGCGGCCAATTCGGCCTCAAACGTGCTCAAAAGCTCCTGCGCGTACCACGCCGCGCGCAGCAGCCAACGGCATCGCGGGCAATAGAAAATCTCGAGATGCGGCTTTCGATCGCTCATCGGGCGGCTCTCCGTCGATTTGCTGCGCGTCGCAGTTGCAAAGTATCCGGTGTCACTGCAATCATTCCATTCTGGTCAAAATGTGCTGGGGGGAGACGTTGGCCGCGCTTGCACGCCCGCTCCGTCTGACGGCGATCATCGCATGCGCGTTTGCGTTCGTCGCGTGTGGTGACGACGAGGG
Organism: Myxococcales bacterium; assembly: GCA_020430675.1. Next base: position 117 of record JAGQJJ010000209.1, on the reverse strand, counting down.
CACCGATCCGCTGCCCGACATGGGCATGGAAGTCGACGCGACCGAGATGGTCGACGGCGACGCCGCCCTTCCGCCTGACCAGGGCACCCGCTGCGTACGCGACGACGCCTGCCCCGA
>JAGQJJ010000208.1 GCA_020430675.1 Myxococcales bacterium | reverse complement strand
CGCTCGCCGGCCTGGGCGCCGGCGCCGGCGTCTTCGGCGTGGGCGCGCGGGCCGGCGACGACGACGACTCGTTCGAACTCGACGCCTATACGCGGGTCGACGTGGCGGCCTACTATCGATACAAGATGCAGACGGGGCCGCTGTTGCGGGCCCAGGTCAACGTGAAGAACCTTGCTGACACCGAATACTATGACTCTTCGCTCGCTTCGACCCGCGTCTTCCCCGGCGCGCCGCGCTCGATGGACGTGTCGTTTGGTGTTGAGTTCTGACCTGCGCCGCGCGCTGCTGCGCGCGCTGCTCGCGGTTTGCGCGATCGGTTGCACCAGGAAGGTCGACCCCGAGCGGCTGGCCGCGGCCTCGGCCAATACGCGCTACGGCGTCTTTCAAGACCGCATGAGCGGCATCGACCCGCTTGATATCGGCGCCGCGGCCGCCGCGGTGGGCATCAACGTCTTCGAGACGCTGTACCAGTACCATTACCTGCGCCGCCCCTATGTGCTGGTGCCGATGCTGGCCCGCGCGTTGCCCGAGATCAGCGATGGCGGGCTGACCTATGTCATCCGGCTGCGCGACGACGTGGTCTTTGCCGATGACCCCGCCTTCCCTGGCGGCAAGGGCCGACCGCTGGTCGCCGCCGACTTTGTCTTTGCGCTCAAGCGCCTCGCCGACGCGCAAAATGCATCGCCCCACTGGGCGCTGATCAATGGACGCATCGCCGGGCTCGACGCCTGGCATGCCGCCTCGATGGCACCGGATTTCGACTTCGACGCGCCGGTCGAGGGCCTGATCGCCGTCGACGCGCATACGTTGCGCTTTCAACTCGTGAAGCCCTGGCCGCAGCTGCCGCATGTGCTGGCGATGCTGCCCACCGCGCCGGTGGCCCGTGAGGTGGTTCAGCATTACGGCGACGCCGCGCGCCTGCACCCCGTCGGCACCGGCCCCTACCGCCTCGCGAGTTGGAAGCAGGACGTCGACATCACCCTGACGCGCAACCCGACGTGGCGCGGCGAGCCTTATCCCAGCGAAGGTGAACCCGGCGACCGCGAGAAGGGACTGCTCGCCGATGCCGGCAGGCCGATGCCTTTCATCGATGCTTTGCACTTCGACTTCGTGCAGGCGGGCCAGCCTTCGTGGCTGCTGTTTCTCGATGGGGCGCTCGACTATCATGGCACCCCGGGCCAGAACTTCGACCAGATCGTGGGCCCCGACCGCCATCTGACCCCGCAGATGACACAGCAAGGCATTGAACTCTATCTCTTCGAGTCCTCGTTCTCGCGCTTTGTCGGCCTCAACATGGCTGACCCGCTCATCGCCGGCAACAAGCCGCTGCGCCGCGCCATCAGCCATGCGCTCGACCGCCGCGAGTTCAACGAAGTCTTCCTCAGCGGCCGCAATGACCAGCCGGTGGGGCTGATCCCGCCTGCGCTGCGTGGCGCGGGCCAGCCGAAGCCACATCCCAACATCACCAGCGATCTCGAAGCGGCCAAGAGAGCGCTCGCCGAGGCCGTGGCCCAGAACGGCGGGCCGCTGCCGCGCCTGAAGATGATCTACGGCGGGCAGGGCGGCGTGCAGCGGCAGGTCGGCCAGCTTCTGGTGCGCAACTTCGCCGCAGCGGGCCTCGACGTGACCATCGAGTACGTCGATGAGGGCGTGGCCTACCGGCGCGTCGCCGCCGAGCGCAAGGCGCAGCTCATCTTCGGGATGGGCCACCACGCCGCCTACCCCGATGCCATCGACCTCTTCAAACGGTTCTACGGACCCAATATCGAGACCGAGGTCAATGTCTTCAGCTATCGCAACCCGGCCTTCGATGCCTTGTACGAGCAAGCGGCGGTGCTGCCCGACACCCCGGCCCGCGCCGCGCTCTACCAACGCATGGAAGCCATGCTGCTCGATGACCTGCCCGCCATTCCGTACACCGAATACAATCACTTCTTCGTGATTCACGACTGGCTCGACAACTGCAAGCCACATGCCTTCTATGGGCCGTCAGGCATGGCCAAATACCAGCGCCTCGACATCGCCCGCCGCGTGGCCGCGCTGCGGGCCCGGTAGCGTCGTGCTGGCCTATGCGGTGCGCCGGCTCTTGCAGGCCGTGCCGACGGTCTTCGGCGTATTGCTGCTGACCTTCGTGCTCTTCCGCCTGTTGCCGACCGACATCGCCGAAAAGCTCGCCGGTGAAGGCGCATCGGCCCAGACCATCGCCGACCTTCGCTGGGCCTTCGGGCTCGACAAACCCTTGTTCTTCGACCTCGATGGCGCCAGTCGCGAAGGCATCGCCAAGCTGTTCGACAGCCAGTTCTTCGATCACTTCCAGCGCATGCTCACCTTTGACTTCGGCCGCTCGTGGAGCACCCGGCGCGATGTCTGGGGCTCACTGCTCGATGGCATCGGCCCGTCGCTTGCGCTGACGGTGCCCATCTTCTTCCTGACGCTGACCACCGCGATCGGGTTGAGCCTGTTCACCGCCAGCCGGCGCGGCTCGCGGATCGACTCGAGCCTGGTCATCGCCTGTGTCATCGGCATGAACGTGCCGCTGTTGTCGTTCATCATCATCGGCCAGTATGTCTTCGCCTGGCGGTTGGGCTGGTTTCCCGTCCATGGCTTCCACGGACCGGGAAGTGTCATCCTGCCCGTGCTGATCGGCGTGACCGCTGGCCTCGGCGGCGAGGTGCGCTTCTACCGAACGGTAATGCTCGAAGAGATGCATCAGGACTACGTGCGCACCGCGCGGGCCAAGGGCTTGTCAGGCGCGCGGGTGCTGCTGGCGCATGTCTTGCCCAACGCGCTGTTGCCGGTGGCCACGCGGGTGGTGCTGGCGCTGCCCTTCCTCGTCTTCGGCTCGCTCTTGCTGGAGCGCTTCTTTGGCATCCCGGGCGCCGGCCATCTGATGGTCGAAGCGGTCACGGCGCGCGACTACGCGGTGGTCAATGCCATGACCTGGCTGATCGCCCTGCTCTTTGTCTTTGGCAACCTGCTGACCGACCTGTGCTATGCATGGCTCGACCCGCGGGTGACGCTCAAATGAGCGCGGCTTCGCCCCGCTGGCGCCGCCTGCGCGCGGTGGTCGCCGTCGCGCGCGCCCGGCCGCTCGTGGCGGCGATGTTTTCAGTGATCGCGGTCTATCTCGGCGTCGCTCTGCTGGTGGCGCTCGGTCTGCTGGCGCCCGACTGGAATGACCGCGTCGGGCCCTCACTGCACGCGCCCTCGGCCGACTACCTGCTCGGCACGGACCGCCTCGGCCGCTCGGTGCTGCGCAAGCTGCTCTACGGCGCGCAGCTCTCGGTCTCGGTCGCGCTGTTCGGCTCCCTCGTCTCACTGACCGTCGGCACCACGCTCGGCGTGCTCGCCGGCGCGGTGCGCGGCCGCGTCGATGACTTCATCGTCTGGCTCTACTCGACCGTGAGCGCGGTGCCCGGCCTGCTCTTGATGCTGGCGATGGCATTTGCCCTGCGCGACGCCACGCACTTTGGCTGGCCCTTGCAAGGCGTGCCCGCCATCTGCCTCGCCTTGGGCCTGACGCGCTGGGTCGGCACCTGCCGCCTTCTGCGCGCCGAGGTCATCAAACAGCGCGAGCGCGACTACGTCACCGCCGCCGAAGCGCTCGGCCTCTCGACCACCCAGGTCGCTCGGCGCCACATCCTGCCCAACGTGCTGCACCTGGTCATCATCGAACTGTCCCTGCACGCCGTCGGCTTCATCGGCGCCGAAGTCATGCTCGGCTTCCTCGGTCTGGGCCCCACCGACGCGCCTTCCTGGGGCACCATGATCGACGAAGCGCGCTTTGAGATCGGCCAGGACGCCTGGTGGCAGATGGCCTCGGTCACCGGCGCCATCTTCCTGTTTTCATTGGCCCTCAACATCTGCGGCGACGCCCTGCGCGACGCGCTCGACCCCCGCGTCGCGGGGCGGTGAGTCGTTCGTCTACACCGCGCGCAGGAAGTGGATGATCTCGGCGTTGAGCACTGATTGGTAGGCGGCGCGGTCGAACCCCGGGGGGTCGTGGGCCGGCGGGAAGTCGGAGCGCAGCATCTCGGGCGGGAACGGGCTCTGGAACGAAAAATGACCCGCGCCGGGCACGACGCGGTGGTCGACGCGCTGGGGGTCGGGTACGCCGGTGCGCACGATGTCGGCGTGCCATTCGGGCGTCACGATGTCTTGTTCGCCGGTGCGCATGAAGATGGGTTGTTCGACCGCGGCCAGCGCGCCGCCGGCCATGAACCAGGGGGTGGCCGGCGCGAGCAGGACCAGGGCGCTGACGCGGGGATCGGACTCGACGGGCACCGGACGCGCGATGCCATCAGAGGTCTCGCGCGCAAAGGCGAGCGGGCGCCCGCCGGCCAGCGCCAACGCGGTGTAGCCGCCGATCGAGTGGCCGATCAGCGCCACGTCGCCCGATGCCAGCCGGGGGCCGATCTCGGCGTCGGCCTGCACGGCGTCGAGCACCGTACGCAGATGCCGCGGACGATTGGCCAGATTGGCCGCGGTGCCGGCCAGGCGGTTGTCGGATCGCCCGTTGCCGGGGTGCTCCAGCAGCGCGACCACAAAGCCGGCCCGTGCCAACGCCATGGCGGTGTCGCGATGCGCCCATCCGGTGCCGCCGTTGCCATGGCTCACCACGACGAAGCGCAGCCCCTCGCCGACGACGGGCATGTCGGTCGCGAGCGGCAGTTGATAGGGCCCGAAGCGGGTCATCTGCGTGGGAGCACGCGCCGGGTAGAGCACCCAGGTGGGCACCGGCGCCTCTTGGATGGCATCAAAGACGGCCAGCGCGCGGCAGCCGACGGCGAGGGCGGGCATCGCTGACCTCTCGGGGGCCGGTGATGCCTCGGGGCTGACCAGGAGACGATCAGCCATTGGTCTCGGGGCATCCACGCCGGTCTTCGGGGTAATAGCGCGTCGGCTTGTTGATCACGCAGTTCTGCTCGTTGAGCCCCGCGCCCTGCACGTTCGAGCAGCGCAGAATGCCCCGCACGCGGCCGGCGCCGCAGGCGTCGCCTTCTTGGAAGTAGACCACCGGCTGGTCGGGGCGGCTGGCCACGCAGCCGCGGTGGTCGCCGCCGGCCATCTCGATGTCGCAGCCGACGGGATAGGGCGCCTCGGGCGGGCAGCGGGTGGTGATGCAGTCGCCGTTGAGGTCGATGGCGAGGTCGATCACGCAGTCATCGATGGTGCCATCGCAGTTCTGGTCGATGCCATCATTGCAGATCTCGTCGACGGGCAGCACCGCGTCGTTGCAGGCGCCCCAGCGGCCGTCGGGGCCGCAGGTCTGCATGCCGGCGCGGCAGGGACCCACGTTGATATGGGCCGGGTTGGCGCCGAAGCAGGCGCGGTGAAGGTTCGGGTTGCAGGGCTCGGGCATGCCGGTCGGCGGGTCGCAGGTCGCTTCGTCGACGTTGCCGTCGCAGTCGTTGTCGGCGCCATCCATGCAGATCTCGGGCACCCCGGCGCAATCGCAGCCCTCGTCGACCATGCCATCGCAGTCCTCGTCGTTCATGCCATCGCAGGTCTCGCGAAGCTGGCACATCTGGCAGCCATCGTCGATGAGGCCGTTGCAGTCATTGTCGATGCCATCACCGCAGGTCTCGGCGGGATCGCAGCCCGCGCAGGTGCCATCCTGTTCGCAGGGCAGGCAGCCTTCGTCGACGGCGAGATCGCAGTCGTCGTCGAGCATGTTGTCGCAGATCTCTTCGGCCTGGCAGCCGCAGCCCTCGTCGGCGCGGCCGTCGCAGTCCTCGTCGGCGCGGTTGTCGCAGATCTCTTCGCCCAGGCAGCCTTCACAGTCTTCGTCGGCGAAGCCATCGCAGTCATTGTCCATGCCATCGCCGCAGGCGTCTTCGGCGGCGCAGTCGCCGCAGACCTCATCGACCCGGCCGTCGCAGTCCTCGTCGGCGGCACCGTCGCACAGTTCGAAGCCGGGGCCGGCCCAGCCAAGGCATTCGTCCCAGAACTCGCCCGTCACGTCGCACATGCGCATGCCGTCGGCGCACAAGCCGACGCCGCGGGTGCCGGGCGGGCCGCCGTAACAGTCGGCGCCGGCGGCCAGGTCGCAGGCGCAGCCGTCTTCATCGACGGCGCCGTCGCAGTCGTCGTCGACGCCGTTGCAGACCTCGCGGTCGCAACCATCGGGTGGCTGCTCGCCGCCCGCGCCGCCCCCACCGCCCATGCCGCCGCCCGAGTCGGCGCGGCCGGCGTCGGAGAAGGGCAGGGCGCCGTCGAAGCCGCCCGCGCCGCCACCCGCGTCCGCGTCGTCGGGCGCGGGGTCGCTGCAGGCGGCGAGCAGGGCGAGCACGAAGCAGGGCATCAAGCGGCGGGCTGTCATCGGGGGGTCTCCGCGTCAGAAGGTCGGGATGGCGCAGGCGGGTGACCGATCGAGGGCGCGCGCGCCAGGGTGGCAGTGGGCCATGCCAAGGGCCAGGGTGGGGTGCAGGGCATCGATCACCTCCGCAGGGCGGGAGCGCAAGAACCATACCGTCCGCGAGACCACGCGCTGCTTCGCGCTGGGGTGCGCTGACCCCAGTGGCTCGGCTGTGTCAGTGGGGACGCGGCACCCCGGCGCCGTTCGGAATGCCCGATGGCGGCCCTCAGGTTCCACCCTTCTCCTGCCGGCGTCGCTCGGCCCACTCGGCGTGCACCGCGTCGAAAGCGGCCGGGCCCAGGCGCTCTTCGAAGACATCAAGCGCCGGCTGCACGAGGCCCGCAGCCTGCTCGCCGAGCAGGTCGGTCAGGCTGGCCCGCGCACGAAGCAGGGCATCGTAGGCGTCGACCAGGCGATTGGCTTCCTGGTGCAGCGTGACCAGCAGCATCGACGCGGCGAGGTAGGCTTGCACGTCGGTGCTGGCGACGGCCAGGGCGCGGGCTTCGACGGCAAAGCGCAATGCCTCGTCGGCCTGACCGCGGGCGCGCGCGATCACGGCGCGCTGGCCGCTCAGGTT
>JAGQJJ010000020.1 GCA_020430675.1 Myxococcales bacterium | reverse complement strand
CCTCAGGACATTCAGCCACCAGGGCCGCCATCGCTGGCGCGGCCTCAGATATCTGCTCAACATTATCCAACACCAACAACAGATGTTTGTGACGTAAAAACTCAATGAGCCGCGTTTGTGGCGGTTTAGGACTCTGATCGCTGCTGCCCACGGCGGTGGCAATGGTCACAACCATCAAGATCGGATCGCTGATTGCAGCCAGCGGCACAAAGACAACGCCATCCCGATAATGGTGTTGCATTTGCGCGGCCACGGCCAGCGCCAACGTGGTCTTGCCGACGCCCGGCGGCCCCACCAGGCACAGGATCGGGCCCTTCATGTCGCCCTTGAGCTTGCGCACCGCCAGATACTCGGTGATGCGCCGCTTGACCTGGGCAAGTCCGTAGTGGTCCTCGTCGAGCAGCTCGGCGGCCGCGCGCACGTCGAGGTTGTCGGTGGTGCTGGTGTTCCAGGGCACGTCGAGCAGCCAGTCGACATAGCTGCGCGCCACCGTCGCCTCGGCGCTCTGTGGGTTCATGCGGCGCAGGCGGCGCAGCTCGCGGCGCGCGGCCTTGTCGGCGACCTCGGGCATGCGCGCCTTGGCGATGCGCTCTTCGAGGTCTTCGAGGTCGTCATCGTCGCCCGCGTCATCGCCCAGCTCCTTGCGGATGGCCTTGAGCTGCTCGCGCAGGTAGACCTCGCGCTGGTGCTTGTCGAGGCTGTCGCGCACCTCGGTGCGGATGCGGCCCGAGATTTCGAGGACCGCGGCCTCGTGGGCGAGCGCCTCGATGACTTTGTTGAGCCGCGTCTTGACATCCCAGATTTCGAGCAGCGCCTGGCGTTCGGGCACGCTCATGCGAAGCTGCGAGGCGACCAGGTCGGCGAGGTGGCCGGGATCATCGATGCCTTCGACGACCGAGAGCGCCTCGTCGGGGATGCGCGGCGAGAGCTGAATGACCTTGCCGGCCAGATCCTTGAGCGTGCGCAGCAGGGCGTCGGTCTCGGCCTCGGGCGGGCCGCTGTCGATCAGGGGCGCCACGCGCGCCCGCAGGTAGGTCTCGACCTCGGTGAAGCCTTCGACCCGCGCCCGACAGATGCCCTCGATCAGCAGCTCGTCGGGGCCCTCGAAACCCCGGCTGATGCGCAGAATGCGCGCCACGCTGCCGACCTCATACAGATCATCTTCGCCGGGCTCTTCGTCCTCGCCGTTGCGCTGCGTCAAGATGAGCAGCATGCCGTCCTCGGCCGAGGCCTGCTCGATGGCGGCCATCGTGCGGGCGCGGCCGACGGCGAGGGGAACGGGCAGGTTGGGGATGGGGAAGATGACCGCGTTCTTGACCGCGATCACCGGCAGCTCGGGCGGCACCTGCGGGCGGACCTGGATGGCCGATTCGTCAGACATGGAAACTCCTCGGAGCCACGATTCGCAGCAACCATGCGCACGGCAAACGCGAGCGCAACCGGTCGGGCAGGGGATTGCGCCCTTGGCAAGCCAGGAACGCGGCGGCCGCCGGCGCTGGGATTCAATCCCCGAACGGGTCGCCGATGACGAATCGATGCCCGAGGCGCAGACCAAGTGTCAGGTAGGCCGGAAATCGGTCGGCGCCCAGCATCTGGTGGTAGTGCGCGGCGAAACCGAGCGACCACGCGGGGTCGAAGAGATAGTCGAAGCCAAGGCCGACCGCGACGCCGCCCGTCACGTCATCGGCGGGGCCGCCCTCACCGCTGCGGAAATAGACCGCGGGCGACAGGTCGACCCACGGCACATAAGTAAAGACGTCGAGTTGATAGCGCAGGCCGGCCGAGACCTGATGGATCTCGAAGGCGTCGCCTTTGCTGCGGTGCACGCCCAGACCATAGCCGCCGCGCACGGCAAAGAGCGTGTTCCAGGCGTAGGCCGCCTCGGCGCTGGCGAACATGCCGTGATAGCGCCGGTCTTCGCCGTAGCAGGCGTAGCCGGCCTCGCCGTCGATGCGCAGCACCGGATCATCGGTCGCCCGCGCGAGGCGCGGTGCCGCAAAGCCGAGCAACAGGCCAAGCGCGAGGAGCCATCGAGGCATGGCGCGCAAGCTACGGGAGCGTTTGAGGGCGGTCAAGGGGTGCGTTGACACCGCGAAAATCGGGGTGCTAGATTCCCGCGCCGGCCGGGGCGTGCCCCGTGGCCGAAGAGTCTCATGAGCAGGAGCGCGCGGTGGTCAAGCGCATCAAGAAGCGAATCCCCAAGGCCGACGAACTCGAGAACGAGGGCGGGGCGGTCAACGCAGGCGCCGAAGACGGCGAAGCACCAGATCTGCAAGCCGAAATCCGCGCAATGGGGGAGGACGACTTCACCCGCCGCGTGGCGGGCGGCTTTGGCTGGATGGTCGCCAACCGGACGCTGTTCATCGGCCTCGCCGTCGCCGGTCTGATCGCCGTCGGCGCGATCTACCTGATGCAGAACCAGAAGGCGTCGGAGGCCGGCGAGGCGGCGGCGGCGTTCCAGGCGGCGGCGGACGCCTATCGCGAGGCCATCGAGCCACCGGCGGCGCCTGAGGCGGCCGAAGGCGAGGCCCCCGCGGTCGATCCGGCCGAGGCGCGCGCCCGGTTGGAGAAGGCGCAACAAGGTTTCGCCCGCACCCGCGAGGTCTACAGCGACCGCGCGCTCGCGAGCCTGGCGGCGCTCGGCGATGCCGGGGCCAAGTTCGACCTGGGCGATCTTGACGGCGCCATCGCTGCTTACGACGCCGCGCTGGCGGCGCCGAATCTCGATTCGTTCAGCCGGGCCATCGCGCTGCAAGGCAAGGCGGCGGCGCTCGAGGGCAAGGGCGATCAGGCCGGCGCCATCGCGACCTGGCACACGCTTGAGAGCCTCGACCAGAAGGCTTTTGGGCTGATCGCCGGCGTTCAGATCGGCCGGCTGCTCGAAGCGACGGGCAAGGATGACGACGCGCGCCAGCTGTACAAGCGGCTGCAGGCCGACCACGCGGATGCCCTCAACGAGCTGTCGAATCGTACGACCAAGGCGGATTTGGAGCGGCGGCTCGCTCGGCTCGGAGACGCGACTTGAAGAAGGCCCGCTCGGCGCGACGGGTGCGCGACGCGGCCATGGGCGCGCTGGCGCTGCTTGCGCTGGCGGGGGGCGGCTGCGGTTCGTCGGTCGGCGCGATGGGCGATGAGACGCCGCTCACCGGGCGCTCGCGCAATCTGGTGCCGGCGCCGTTCGAACCGGTCTGGCGGCTGCCGCTCGGCGACGAGGGGCTCTCGCGCGATGAAGGCGAGGCGCTGGCGGCCCCGGCGCATGATCCGGCGGGAAACCGCCTCTGGGTCGGCAACGCCGAAGGAATGCGCTGCCTGCGCGCGAGCGATGGCCATCTCTTGTGGAAGACCGACGTTCCCGGCGGCATCAGCGGTTCGGCCGTGTTTGATGACGGTCGGGTGCTGGTCGGCACCGATGGCGGCGAGCTGATCGCTTTTGGCGCGACCACCGGCGCGATCGTCTGGCGCTATCGGGTGCAGGGCGCCATCGTGCGACGCCCGATCATCGCGGGCGACCTGGTCTATTTTGTTGATGGCACCAACGCGGTCTTTGCGCTCGAACGCAAGACGGGCGTGTGCAAGTGGCAGTACCGCCGCGAGGCGCCCGCCGAGTTTGCGTTGTTCGGCGAGAGCGCGCCGCGCGTCGTCGATGGCCGGGTGCACATCGGCTTCTCGGATGGCTTCATCGTCACGTTGGGCGCCCTCGATGGGGTGGTGCTGTGGAGCCACGATCTGGCCCCGCAGCACGACCGTTTTCAGGACGTGGACGCCACGCCGGCGGTGATTGACGACGCGGTCTTCGCGGCGTCGGCGGCAAGCGGCCTGTACAAGCTGGATGCCGCCTCGGGCAAGGTCCGGTGGATGCGCCCGATCCGCGGCATCATCGGCCTTGCGGCGATCGAAGGCGATCTGTATGCCAGCCTCGACGTGGGCACGATCCTGCGCCTCAGCGCCTCGGACGGCCGCCCGAAGTGGCGCACGGCGTTTGGCGAAGCGGCGGGCAGCCCGGGGCAGGTGCAGCCTTTTGGTCAGCTTCTGCTGGTGTCCCTGGCACGGCGTGGCCTGCACGCGCTCGACCGGCGAACGGGGCGGCCGGTCTGGCACTTTGCGCCCAGCACCGGCCTGTTGGCACCGCCGACGGTCAGCGATGACGGCAGCGTCTTCCTGGTCACCAACGGCAGCGTGCTGTACGGGCTGCGACCCGGCCGCCACGCGCCGGTGCTCGATCCGCTCAATCCGTTGGCGTCGGGAACGGGCCGAGGCGTTTTTTGAACGCTTCGATGAGCGCGACCGGGTTGGGATCGATGCCCGCGAGCCGCGCCAGACGATAGCTTACAAAATCGAACAGGTGCAGGGCAGCGAAGGCCTGCTGCAGCGGGGGCGCGGCCGGAAGGTCCATCGTGTGGACCGTGAGGCCGGCTTCGCGCAGCGTCTCAGCGGTCATCGCCAGACGGCGTTGCATGCGCGGCGTGGCCTGCGGATCGGCCAGGAGAACGGCTGCAAAGCGGTCGGCGAAGCGGGTGAAGCCGACCAGTTCGTTGTGATTCAACTCGGGCAATTCGTTGAAAAACGCTGGCAACTTCGCGTTTTCATTGAACTTGATCTTGATGATGCGCGCGGTGTCGGCCAGCGGTGAGGCGGCGTAGACGACCGGAATCCGGTCGACGAGCGCGTTGGCCAAGGCATCGGCGCGGGCCTCGACGTCTTTTTGGGCACGCAACGACGCAGCGACGTCCGCGAGGTCGGCTTCGAGTCCGTGGACCAGGCCAGCGTCTTCGGCGAGGCGCGCGAGCGCGCCGACGAAAAAGCCCGTGGCGGCGCGGGGCTGAAAATCGGGGTTCGGGCGCACCAGCCGAACCAACGGTACGCCGGCCGCTCCACCCCCTTCCGCGAGTTGTCCGCCAGCGGTCAGGGCGATGACCGAGGCCCCACGGACGCGGGCGTCTTCAAAAGCGCTGAGCGTCTCTTCGGTGTTGCCGCTGAAGCTGCTGGCGATGACCAGCGCGTGCGGTCCCAGATGTTCGCTGCGCACGCGATAATCGCGTGACGTGTGCACCGAGACGCCGCGGGGGCGCAGGTGCATCGCGAGAAGGTCGGCGGGGAAGGCGCTGCCGCCCATGCCGCAAACGATCAATCGGCGAACGACCGACGCAAACGGCGACGCGATCCCGGCGGCGCTTTGCCAGCCCAACGCAAAATGGTCGGGCAGGGCGCGGATCGCCGCCAGCATCGGGTCTGCGTTTGGGGCGGCGGCTGATTCAGATGTCGTAGTTGACATAATGTACATTGTGCGACAAATGAATGACGGGCCGAGGGGGGACGGAGATCGCAAGTCCTTGCGCCCGCGACACTTTTCGGTCAGCCGATGTCGATGAACAGTTGGTTGATGATCTTCTGCAACTCTTGCTGCTCGTCGCGCTCAAGCCATTCGCGAGCGGCGAACATCTCGAAGAACAGCAGCTCGTTGAGCGCTTGCGAGAGCAAACCCTCGCGGGTGTCGGCGGGATGCGTGCCCAGGTTCTGGAGCATCTGGGCTTTGTCGAGACGACCACGGGAGTCGAAGGTCACCCCCTGAAACAGCTCGACGAAGCCGTAGAACTGCAAGAACGTCTCAAGCCCCTGTTCGAGGGCGTCCTGGCGGCCATGGCGCGCGATGGCCTGGTAGATGCGCTGGAAGACCGAGTTGAAGGTGTCGATCATCGTCGCGGTTTCGCTGGCTTGCGGATCGCCATCGAGCGACAGATCGTCTCCCTCGGGTTCGAGCACCTGCACATAGCCAGCCTGCAGCAAGTGGAAGAGCTGCTTGGTGGTGTCGAACTCGCCAAACCGGCACGAATTGATCAGGTCGCGGACCGAGAGCGGCTGTTCGAGCGCGCTGAGCAGCACTTGCTCCTTGTCGCTCAGCGCGCTGCGCAGCGAGGGTTCGTTGCGTCCGATCGCGATGCGCGTCGACAAGTCGGGGATCTGCTGGCGGAAATAGGTCATCTCGTCCATGCGCCGCAGGCCTTCCATGAGCAAGGTCTGGGCGTTGAGCGAGAGCGGGCTGGGCAGCGAGTCGACGTCGAAGCGGGTCAGGTAGAAGTCGCCCTCGGCGATGAGCAGCACCGAGTAGAACGTCTCTTCGACCTGCTTGCGCACGAACTTGTACAGGTCGGTCTGGGCGATGATGCCGCGATCGAGCAGGAAATTGCCGAATGGGCGACGGATGCGGCGGCACTCTTCGAGCGCGGCGTCAAGCGCCTCGCGCGTCAGGGCGCCGAAGCGATACATGACCTCGCCGAGCCGATCTTCGGCGCGGTTCGAGGCGGCGCCACGCACCTCACCGTTCTTGAAATACAGGCACTTGCGAATGTCGTCGGAGACGAAGACCAGGTTGCCGGAGAGCTGGGACGAGGTCACGAAGTTGATGACCTCGACCGTCGAGCCCATGGCGGCGATGTCGCCCTGCAGGATGATGGGATCGCGAAACTCGTCGTATGTGGGCACGCTTTGGGCGCGCTGGAAGTGCAGCAGCGAAGCGTCGGACGGCAGATGGGTGTAGTAGCCGGCCATCTCGCCGAGCGTCTTGCGCAGCCCCGAGCCGAGCACGTAGATGCGCCCCGTCTCGTCGATCTGCAGATAGCCCTTCTTGTCGTCGCGTCGGCTCATCACTTCTTCCGCCGACCGAACAGGCCGGCGATCTTTCCGGTGCGGGTCTGCTCGACCTTGCGCTTGGCGTGGCGCAGTTCGCTGCCCGCCTCGGCAAAATGGGGGTTGATGCGCACGGCCTGCTCCAGCACGGCGATCGCTTTGTCGTTCTCGCCGAGCGCGCGATAGATGCGGCCGAGATACAAGAACGGCTCTTCGCGGTTGTCGACGTTGGCGGTCAAGGCCTCCAACTTCTCCTTCGTGCGCTGCAGGATCACCTGCCCACCGCCGCGCGTCTGCGCGAGGAGGCATTCGGCAAACGCCAGCCCCGCCTGGCCGACCGGGTCGTCTGGGACCACGGCGAGCGCTTGTTTGAAGCGCTCGATCGCTGCCTCGGAGTCGCCACGGCTGAGCAGTGTGGCGCCGTCCTTGATCATCTTCTCTGCGCGGAAGACCCGATCGATGGCCGGGCCTCCCCCCTCCGCCGCCGTCGCCATCGAGTGACCCTTGGCCTTCATCTCCAGGGTCAGATCGTATTCGGTGCGCGCGGCGGTGTCGGTGAGGACTTCGTGCGCCCGGTTGATGGCGATGAATACCTTCTGTACGGCGGCGAGCGCCTCCTTGTCGAGCCCATAACGCGAGAAGCGGTCGGCGTGATACTCGCGGGCGAACCGCTTGAAGGCGGTGCGGATCGCCTGTTCGTCGGCGTTGGTCGCGATGCCAAGCACTTCGTAGTGCGATTTGCCGGCCATGCTGCTGACCAGAAGCTCTGCCTGATCGAGCGTTTCGCGGATCTTGGCCGGCAGATCGGCAGGCAGCGCGCGCACGCTGGCGGGCGACGCGGCCCCGGGCGGTGCGCTGGCTTGAAGGCGTACGGGGCGGCCTCGCGGCTGTTGCGGGTCGCGCGCCAGCGGACGCGCCGGCGGCGGGCTCGGTGCCGCGGGCGGCGGACGCACCGGCCGGGCGGCATCAGCCATGGTCGGCGGCGTTCGAGAGGGCGCGGGCGGTGGCGCTGCTGGCCGCGCGGCTTCGACCGGACGCGCGGCTTCGGGCCCCCATTGCAGGTTGGCGAGGCCGGCCAGGATGAGCGCGGTGGCCTCGCGCAGATTGCGGGTGCGATCGCCAGGCATGCGGGCGACGTCTTCGACCGCCATCGGCTGCGTCAGCATGCCGCGCAGGTTCGGCGGCGGGAAGAGCGTGTCGTGAAAGGATGCGTAGCGGGCCGCCCAGTCCGACGGGTGCAGGCGCTGGCCGCGAAAGCCGGACAAGAAGCGATCGGCGACCGCGGGCGCCAAGGACTGGGCGGCGGCGTCGAGCAAGAGCTCGATGGTGTCGATCGGCGGCCGCGCCGGATCGGGGCGCACCGGCGTGTTCTCGAAGGTAAACGTGCCCTCGCCCCACCCGAAGATCTCAAGCAGGCGCGCGCGCGCCAGGCGGTTCTCGATGGCATAGAGCCGCGGCGCCGCGACGAGGCCGCGTTCAATGACCAGCGCTTCCAGAGACTGCCGCAGATTCTGGCGCTCGCGCTCAAGTTCGATGCGCTCGGTCGATGAGATCAGGCCCTCTTCGACCAGCGCGCGCGCGAGACTCTCTTCGGGGCGGTTGGAAGCGACCTGCGTGGCCTGGCCCTGGACGATGCGCGCCTTCTTGACGACCTGCCCGGCGGTGACCGTGAGGACACCGGTCGTGCGCCGCTCGAGCATGCTGCGGAAGACCTTGAACAGCTTGAGGGGTTCGAGCGGGCCGCTGCTCACCGACGTTGTTGCCTTCGCTGGTCGATTCGTCGCGCCATTCTATTCCCGCCCGGGTTTTGAGGCCAGTTCACGGGCGGCTACCGGACCTCGCGCACGAGCCGCACCTCGAAACGCAGCGTTGTGTCGGCCGCGTCGAGCTCGCCGTACCACGCATAGAAGCCGGGCTTCTGCAGCGAAAGTCGGCGATGGCCGCGCGGCAGGCGGATGACGCCCTCGCGATAGCCACCGAGCTGTCCGCGGTAATGGCCGTCGATGTAGACGTCCGCGTCGGGCGGGTCGCAGACGATCTGGATGAGCCCGGCGTCGGGCGGTGGGGGCGGCAAGTCCCCTACCCGCTGCACGACGCCGCCGCCGCACGCCGACGCGACGAGAGCCAGCCCGATCAGCGCGGTGCGCTTCACGGCTTGCCTTCGGCCGGCAGCACCACCGCAACGCCGCCCGGCACCCGGGCGTCGAGCAGCCACGCCGCGTCTTCAGCGATGCGCAGCGTGCCGGGCGCCGCGGGCCCGGCGCTCTTGGCCCGGATCACCTTGGGGCGCGGGCCGATCAACGGTGAAGCGATGGCCTCCGCTTCGTCGTGGGTCCAGATCACGCCCGCCGCGCCGACCGCGTCGCCCGCGACGCCGGCGGTGATGCTGCGTTCGCTTGGGCCCACGAAGCGGAGGCGCACCGCTGGCGCGACCGCGCCGTCAACGCGAATCAAGAGACCAGTCGGCCCATCATCGGCGACACCCGGGCTGATGGCGGCCGGGCCCGTGTCGGGCCATGAGGCGGCCACCCACGCGAATGGGATCTCGGCGGGCAGGTGCACCGTGCCGTCGCTGAAATGCCTGGCAGCGGTGCTGACATAGGCCTTGGCCGCGGCCTCGCGCTGCCCGTCGAGCGCCTTGAGCTCGGCGAGCCGGCGTTGGGCATCGACGGGAAGCCGCGCGAGCAGGCGTCCCAACCGGCGCTCGGCGTCGGCGCGGGCCTCTTCGTATGCGTCGTGGGCGGTCACGCCGCCGGTCGGCGAGAGCACCCGCGGCGTGCCCACGCCCTGGACGCGGATCATGCGATTCGTCCAGTCAATGCGGCCGTCATCGGTGATGGTCTCGACCGGGGCGGCGCCGACGAGCAGCAGCGCGACGGCGAGCAGCCATGCCGCGCGGTCACTCCCACTCGATGGTGGCGGGCGGCTTGCTGGAGATGTCATAGACGACACGGTTGATCCCCGCGACTTCGTTGATGATTCGCGTCGAGATGCGCGCGAGCACCTCATAGGGCATCGGATACCAGTCTGCGGTCATGCCGTCCAGGCTCGTGACAGCGCGCAGGGCAAGCACGTTGTCGTAGGTGCGGTCATCGCCCATGACGCCGACGGTGCGGACCGGCAGAAGCACGGCAAACGCCTGCCAGATGGCACGATGCAGACCGGCGGCGCTGATCTCGTCGCGGGCGATGCGATCGGCGGCGCGCAGCACCGCGAGGCGGTCGGGCGTGACCTCGCCCAGCACGCGGATCGCGAGGCCGGGGCCGGGGAACGGGTGGCGCCAGATGATGTCTTCGGGCAGCCCGAGCTCAAGCCCGGCGGCGCGGACCTCGTCCTTGAAGAGCTCGCGCAGGGGCTCGACGATCGCCAGCTTCATGCGCTCGGGCAGGCCGCCGACGTTGTGGTGGCTCTTGATGACCGCTGCCGGGCCGCGCACGCTGACGCTCTCGATCACGTCGGGATACAGCGTGCCCTGGGCCAGAAAGCGCGCATCGGGCAGCGTCGCGGCGACCTCTTCGAAGACCTCGACAAAGACTCGGCCAATGATCTTGCGTTTGGCTTCCGGGTCGCTGACGCCGGCCAGCTCGCTCAGGAAGCGGTCGGCGGCGTTGACGTGGCGCAGGTCATAGCCGAAGCCGCTGGAGAACGTCTGCACGACCTGCTCGGCCTCGCCTGCGCGCAGCAAGCCGTTGTCGACAAAAACGCAGGTCAGGCGCTTGCCGAGGGCTTGATGCAGCAATGCGGCGGCGACGGCTGAGTCCACGCCGCCGGACAGGCCGCAGATGACCCGGGCGTCGCCGACCTGGGCCCGAATGCGCTCGATGGCGTCCCCCACGAAGCTCGCCGGCGTCCAGTCTCCCCTCAAGTGGGCGACACCAAAGAGGAAATTGCGCAGCATCGCCACGCCAAGCGGCGTGTGCGCCACCTCGGGGTGGAACTGGACGCCAAAGAAGCGCCGCGCGGGGTCGGCGACTGCGGCGACCACGCCATCGCCGGTGCGCGCGAGCACACGGAAGCCCGGCGCGGGGGTCTCGACGTGATCGCCGTGCGACATCCAGACCTGGGTGGTGGACTCGCCCAGCCCGGCAAACAGGCCCTCGTCCACCTCGATGTGGATCTGCGCGCGGCCGTATTCGCGCCGTTTGGCCTGGTGCACCGCGCCGCCGAGTGTGCGGGTCATGACCTGCAGGCCGTAGCAGATGCCCAGGATCGGCGCGCCCAGGTCGAGCAGCGCGGGCGAGAGCGCGGGCGCGTCGGCGGCGGTGACGCTGGCCGGCCCGCCGCTGAGGATCAGGGCGGTCGGGGCGCGGGCCGCGATTTCGGCCGGGTCGGCATCAAAGGGCAGGATCTCGCAATAGACCCGCTGTTCGCGCACCCGGCGCGCGATGAGCTGGGTGTATTGGCTGCCGTAGTCGAGGATGAGGACGGTCTGGTGCGACGACATCAGTCAATCCGGTAGTTCGGGGCTTCCTGGGTGACGACCACGTCGTGGACGTGCGACTCCTTGAGCCCGGCCGAGGTGATGCGGACGAAGCGGGCGCAGGTGCGCAGCGATTCGATGTCGGCGTTGCCGGTGTAGCCCATGCCGGCGCGCAAGCCGCCGACGAGCTGGTAGAGCGTATCCGCCAGAGGCCCGCGGTACGGCACGCGGCCTTCGATGCCCTCGGGCACCAGCTTGCGCGGGGCCTGGCCCTCTTGGAAGTAGCGGTCGCTGCTGCCCTGCTGCATCGCGCCGACGCTGCCCATGCCCCGGTAGGCTTTGTAGGAGCGGCCCTGATAGAGCACAACGGTGCCCGGCGCCTCGGCCGTGCCGGCGAGCAGGCCGCCGACCATCACGACATGCGCGCCGGCGGCGATGGCCTTGACCACGTCGCCGCTGAACTTGATGCCGCCGTCAGCGATGATCGGCACGTCGCGCTCGGCGGCGGCCTGGGCACACTCCATGATGGCGCTGATCTGCGGCACGCCGACGCCCGCGACGACGCGCGTGGTGCAGATCGAGCCGGGGCCAATGCCGACCTTGACCGCGTCGGCGCCGGCCTCGATCAGCGCTCGGGTCGCGTCGGCGGTGGCGACGTTGCCGGCGATGATCGGTAGATCGTGGTGCTCGGCGCGCAGGGCGCGCACCGCGTCGAGCACACCGCGGCTGTGCCCGTGCGCCGTGTCGACGACGATCACGTCGACCTCGGCGGCGACCAGCGCCGCCACGCGGGTTTTGCGATCGGCGCCCACGCCCACCGCGGCGGCCACGCGCAGTCGGCCGCGCGCGTCGGTGCAGGCGTTGGGGTGCGCCTCGGCCTTCTCGATGTCTTTGATGGTGATGAGCCCGCGCAGTCGCCCGGCTGCGTCGGTGACGAGCAGCTTCTCGATGCGATGGCGGTGCAGCAGCGCCTTGCTGTCTTCGAGGGTGATGCCCTCGGGCGCGATGACCAGATCGGTGGTCATCAGGGCGCACACCGGCCGGTCGAGGCGCTGTTCGAAGCGCAGGTCGCGGTGGGTCAGGATGCCGACCGGCCGGCCCTCTTCGACGACGGGCAGGCCGCTGATGCCATGAGCGCGCATCAGCGCCACCGCGTCGCCCAGCGGTTGATCGGGCGCGACGGTCACCGGGTCGACGACCAGGCCGCTCTGGGCCTTCTTGACGCGCTGCACTTCCCTCGCCTGCTGCTCGGGCGTCAGGTTCTTGTGCACAACGCCCAGGCCGCCGGCGCGCGCCATCGCGATCGCGGTCTCGGCCTCGGTGACGGTGTCCATGGCCGAGCTGACCAGCGGGATGCCCAGCTCGATGCCGCGGGCGAGGCGGGTGCGGGTCGAGACCTGGCCCGGCAGCACCTCGGAGTACTGCGGCACCAGGAGGACGTCGTCAAACGTCAGGGCCAGCGGGATGTCGGCGATGCGGGGCGCTTCGTTGCGGGTCACCGGGCCTCCGGTACGATGCACGGGGTCTGGGAAAGGCGGGCAGTCTAGCAGCGTTGTCCGGCCCTGTCAGCGGGCCGAGGTCGATCAACGTCAACTCTCCGTTGACCCTCACGCCCGGCCCGTTCACGATTCACGGGGCCAAGGCGCATCAAGGCGGCGCTGGCACCCCGTGAATCGCTCGCCGCAGGAGACCCGATCGGTGCAGCTTCGCACTCTGCTGCTCAATGTCAGGCCGGATCCGGCGGCGCGGGCAGCGCGCGAGGCGGCCCTGCGGCGTCGTGTGCTCGCCGAGAGCCCGAATCTGCGGCGACCCGATTTTGCACGCCTGACTCCAGCGGATCTGACCTATGTCTTTCAGCGCTACGACGCCGAGGTTTTTGGCGGCGCGCTGCAGACGACGCTGGCCAGCCCGCGCGGTGGACCGCTCGACCTGCGCGTCTCTGCGCGCATGACCCGGGCTGGCGGGCTGACCCGGCGCGGGCTGCGGCGCACGTTCGGCAAAGTGGAACAACGCTTCGAGATCAGCCTGTCGGCGCCGCTTCTCTTCGGCACGTTTTGCGACGATCCGCGGCCGATCACCGTGGTTGGGCGCCTCTGCAATGACCGGCTCGACGCGCTGCTGCGCATCTTCGAGCACGAGCTCCTGCACCTCTGCGAGTACCTCGTCTTTGGCGAGTCGAACTGCAACGCTTCGCGATTTGCGCAACTGGCCCATGACCTGTTCGGGCACACCGAAGCGACCCATCGCTTGATCACGCCCCGCGAACGGGCGCACCTTGATCACGGCATCGGGGTCGGTGACGTGGTCGACTTTCAGTTTGAGGGCCAGCGACTGCGCGGGCGGGTCAACCGCATCACCAAGCGGGCGACGGTGCTGGTCGAGAGTACCCGCGGGCGGCGCTACAGCGATGGCGGGTGCTACGAGAAGTACTACGTGCCGCTCGAAGCGCTCAGTCGCGCCACTCCAGGTAGCTGATCCGCATCCGCGCGATGAGCACGTTGCGGCTGCCGTCGGCGAGTTGCAGCGTGTCGCTGTCAGCGGCGACCAGGCGGCCCGAGATCGACTCGCCGTCGACCCGGACACGCACGTCGCGGCCGATGAGTGAAGCGTAGGCATCCTGGACGACCGCGCCGCCGGCCGAGGCATAGGTGCTGCTCGCGGTGGCGGCCATCGCCCATTGCCGCCGACCGTCGGTGCTGACGAGTTCGACCGCGTCGACCTCGTTCCAGCCGGCGACCCGCGTCGTGTCGAAGTGCAGGGTCACCGCCTTGGCCTCGACGCGCGTCCGCGCCTTGGCCGTCAGCACGGGTCGCGCGTCGATCGCGCCGGCGGTCGACCAGATCTCGAGCTCGCCCTTCTCGGTCTCGGCGGTGATGCGCACGATGGCGCCCGGGTTGAGGTTCTGGTGCACGCGCACCTCGGCGATGGGCGCCGGCTCGGCGAACTCCAGCCGCAGCCATTCGGCGCCGGCGTCGGCCGACAACGAGGCCCAGGCGTTGCCATGGTCGCCGGGCTGCGGCACATCCGGCGCGCCCGTCGCTTTGGCCGGCGCCCAGGGCGGCGCCGCCTGGGCCGTTTGCAGGGTCTTTTCGGCGGACGCAAACGCCGGCGCGAGGCCGATGAGCAGGCAGACGAGCAGACCACGAATCGTCGGCATTGGCGCCCCCTCCGGTGACCGCGATGCGGCGCCAGGGTAGCACGAAGACCGGCGCATCAACCCCGCGAGTCGTGATAAGCAGCCCTTCTGGCATTGGTGGGCGCCAGGCGGTGATCGCGGCGCCCGCGACCGCGATTTTTCGGAGACGCGAAGCGAGGCGGATATGCGTATGCGCTGGGGTTGGGCGTTGTGCCTGTGTTGGGTCTGGGCGATCGCCGGCTGCGACGACGGGGGCGGTGGGGACAATCCCCCGGTCGACCGCGGCGTCGACGCCACGCGACGCGACGGCGCGGTCGATGACGCCGGCCGCGACGCCGCGCCCGATGCCGCGCCCGATGAGGGACCGGGCGACCGAGGGCCCGACGCCTTGGTCGACGCCGAGGTCGACGCCGCGCCGGTCGACATGGCGCCACCGCTGCATATTGAGAGCTGCGAAGACGCCTGCAATCGGGTCGCGGCCTGCGAGCGCTTCGACATCTTCGGCGACGAGCAGGCCTGCCTTGACGCCTGCGCTCGATCGTCCCGCCGGTCGCCGCCGACGACGTGGTTCGAGTGCCTCTCGCTCGAGCGCAACTGCAACCTGATCCAACTCTGCCGCCTGCCCGCGCCACCGCCCCTCGAATGCGCCGAGACCTGCGCGGCGGTCGCCGACTGCGGCGTCGAAGTGCCCTTCCCCGACTGCGAGGCCGAGTGCGCCGCGCGCAACGGCGACGATGCGCTCTTCTCCTCGTGCGGCGAGCCCCTCATCGACGGCGCCTGCCATGCGGACCGGTTCTGGTCCTGCCTGGGCGAGCAGGTCTACACGCGGTGCGATCGACGTTGCGCGGTCAGTGTCGAGTGCAACCTGGTCCGCCCCGACGGCTGCCTGCAAGGCTGCGTCGGCGAGAGCTTCGACGAAGATGCGCTGCGCCGGCGCCGCAGTGAACAGCGCACGCAATGCGTCTCGCTGGCGGGCATGGATTGCGCGCGCATCGACGCCTGCCTCAACCCGGCCGCAGAGCCGGTCGTGGCTGATCACGACACGTTCTGCCGGCTCTGGGATGGCTGCGCGCTCAACCGCTTCTTCGGTCCGTGCGATGACCTGTGGGACTTCGGCCGCGAGCAGCCCGGCTTCGCGGAGTGCGTGGTGAACCTGCTGCGCGACGAATGTCCGGCCGATCCCGAGCAGGTCTTCAACTGCTTCGACGGCGGCGGCGGGCCGGTGGGCCCAAGCTGCGCGGAGCTGTGCGAAGCGCGTGACCTGTGCGGCGCCCTGCCCGCGGGCCAGGACCGCCAGGGCTGCCTGACGACCTGCTTCGATCAGCTTGGCCGCGGGGGCGATGGTGCCGACCGCCTGCGACTGCAATTCCCATGTGGCGCGGCCGAGAGCTGCCCCGAGTTCTTCGAGTGCGCCGAAGCCAA
>JAGQJJ010000207.1 GCA_020430675.1 Myxococcales bacterium | reverse complement strand
GGTGGCCAATGAGTCGACGCGCCTGTCGATCGGGGCCACCGCGCCGGCGCCGCCACCGGTCGAAGAACCGCGCCGTTGGTTTGTGGGCGTGCACGCGGCCGGCTCGTTTGATGGCCTGATCGCCAATATCGACGGGCTCGATCTCGACCCCGGGCCGGGCTTCAACGCCGGGCTGCTCGGCGGCTGGCGCTTCTCGGACGACTGGGCGTTGCGGGTCGAGGCGTTGTTCTCGATGCGCATGATGGAATTCGACGAAGCCGACACCGGCCGGGAAGGGGAGTGGCGCTGGCAGTCGGTCGAGCTGCCGGTGCTGGCGGTCTGGACGTCGCCCTGGCGCTTCGACCTGCTCGCCGGGCTGGGCGCCGAGATGTTGCTGCTGGCCGAAGAGGAGAACCACGGCAAGACCGAGGACGTGCTCGATGAGCACCTCGGTTATGAGGCGGATGCCCACCTCGGCATCGGCCTGCCGTTGGCGATCGATCCCTTCCAGGTGCGCTTCGAGCTGCGCGGCGTGGCCAGCGTGCTGCCGGTCGCCGCCGAGTTGGAGGGGGGGCACCGCTGGCGCGCGGCGCTGGGGGCCGACTTCATCTTCTGAGCGAACCGGCGCGGTGGGCTGAGCGCGGCGGCCACCGGAGCGGGCCGCCGTTCACCGCTCCCTCACTGGCAGGCGGCGTGCGGGTGGTCGGCGCCGGCGCCGGCCGACGTCGTGCAGTTCCAGGTGCCATCATTGCAGACGGCCCAGAGGCAGGTGCGCTGGCTGCTGCAGGCGGCGTAGGCCATCTGCACGCGGTCGCCGTCGGGCACGTCGCCGCCGATGGTGCGGCTGTAGCAGCTCGCGCCGGCGGGCTCGGCCGGGCGCGCGCACTCGGCGTGCGGGTGGGTGACCGCCGAGCCGGGCTCGGCGCCGCTGCAATTCCAGTTGCCGTCATCGCAGCGCGCCCACTGGCAGGTGCCACCGCAGGCGTCGTAGGCCATCTGCACCGACTCGCCGTCGGGCACGTCGCGGCCGAGGGTGTAGCTGCTGCAGGCCGAGCGGGTGGGTGCGACCCCGCAGGCGGCGTTGGCGTGGCGGGCGGTGCCCTGGCCATCTTCGGCGCACAGCCAGCTGCCATTGCTGCAAACCGCCCACTGGCAGGTGCCGCCGCAGCGGTCGTAGGCCATCTGCACCGCTTCGCCGTGCGGCACCTGACGGCCGAGCGTGCTGCTCTGGCAGGCGGCGTTGCCGGCGGCGGCGGGCGGCGATGAGCCGGGCGGGGCCACGTTGCCGCCAAAGAACTGCGTGCGCTGCCCGGCGGCGGCGACGGTCAGCTCGATGTGCAGGTGGTCGTTGTGGGGGTGCTGGCCGCTGTAATAGCGGTGCTTGTCGCTGCCGCGGCTGCCCGACCAGATCGAGCGGTCCCAGATGATGAGCTGGATGCCGATCTCTTCGGCGTGCTCGATGAGCCAGTGCGCGATGGGGTCGCCGAGGTCGTTGTCGGCCTGGGTGCCGACCATCGGCACGAAGATGTCGAGCGCGCGCCCGGTGCCGTGCATCGACATGCCGCTGCTGCCGCGGATCTGGCGGCAGTTGTAACCCTGGAAGTAGCGGGCGCCGGCGAAGTTGGCGACGAGGTACTCGCCGACGCGCCGGGTGCCATCGAGCATGCGGCCCGAGCAGTTGGCGCCGCCGCTCCACGAAGGGGCGCTGTCGTACGAGACATGCACGCGGTTGCTGGCCGCCTGGGCGGCCGACGTCAGCATCCAACGGCCCTCGCGCGCGGCTTTCTCGGCGACCTCGTCCAGCGCGCTGCCGGTCTCGTCCTCGTGCGACTCGGCGAAGGGCAGGTCGTCGTTGAAGCTGATCTCGGCGTGCTCCGGGTCGCGGGCGGCGAAGAACTCCATGCGCGCGAACTCGATGCCGCCCGACGGGCCGCGCAGGGCCAGGCCGAGCGCCACATCTTCGAGCTGGATCTCGGCCGCGCGGAAGTTGCCCTCGCGGTCGTCCACCGGCAGCGGGGCCCAATCGGTCCAGTCGCCATTGGTAAAGACCGCGTATTCGAGGTCGAGCGCGCCTTCGAGGGTGAACATCAGGTCGACCGCGCGGAAGGCCTGGGCCGGGGCGAGGGTCGCCGCGCCGGTGCTGAAGGCCGCCGCCACCTCGTCGGTATCGCGCAGGTACATCAGCTCGCTCGACGCGACCTGTGCTTCGCGCACCCCCGGATCGTCCGGCTCGACCGGCGGGTCGGCGCAGGCGATGGCAAACAGGGGCACGGTGAGCAGCAATCCTCGCAGACGGGTCATGGCGTGTCTCCGGTGGCAGCGCGGGCGCGCGAAGTAACAAGACTACACGCAACTTCCGTGCCCCGGTGAGCAAAGCCGCACAACGGGTGATGTTTTCGGCGATGCGCGGGACGCCGGCCGATCGCGGTCCCGCGCCTGTGGCCTCCATGTCCCAGCCGGTGGGGTCGACAGGCCCCGGTCGGTTGTCCCCCGCGGCGCTTTCCGGACTTGCGGCGCGCGGGCGTTGCGGAGAGGATCGGGGCGTTCGTTGGCCCTGGAGGACCATGCCCGCTTCGCCCCGGAGGCGCCGGTGAGCGGTGATGACCGCCCGTCGAGCATTCCGCTCGGCCCGTTTGACCTGGAGAAGCGCATCGGCCGTGGCGGCATGGCCGACGTGTGGCTGGGCTATCATCGCGTGCAGGGCACCCGCGCGGCGATCAAGGTCATGGCGCGCAAAATGGCCGGCGAGCGGCGTTTTCGGGCCGGGTTCGCCCAGGAGGTGACCGCGGTCGCCGGGCTCGATCACCCCGGCGTGGTGGCGGTCTTCGATCGTGGCGAGGTGGGTCGGCGCGCCGCGGCGGCCTCGCGGGGCGAGCTGGCGCCGGGCAGCCCGTGGCTGGCCATGGAGTACGCGCCCGACGGCACGTTGGGCCGCTTGGCGCGGCCGATGCGCTGGCGCCACTTGCAGCAGGCGCTGCTGCAAATCCTCGACGCGCTGGCGCACGCCCACGCTCGCGGGGTGATCCATCGCGATCTGAAGCCCGAGAACGTGCTGCTGCGCTTCGAGCGCGATGGCATGCGGCTGCTGCTGACCGATTTTGGCATCGCGCACATCATCGAGCCGTCCCCCGACGCCAGCACCCCGGGCGTCAGCTCGGCGGGCACGCCGCAGTACATGGCGCCCGAGCAGCTTCGCGCCGAGTGGCGCAATTACGGGCCGTGGACCGACCTGTACGCGCTGGGCTGCCTGGCGTTCGAGCTGGCGATGGGCCTGCCGCCGTACGATGGCGCGACGCCGATCGACATCGCCGATCTGCACCTCTCGGCGCCCATCCCGCGCCTCAGCTCGCCCCGGCCGCTGCCGAGCGCGTTTCCGGGCTGGGTCGCGCGGCTGATGGCGAAGGAGGCCGCCGATCGCTTCGAGACCGCGGCCGACGCGGCGTGGCATCTGGCCCGAATGCCGCATCCGCTGGGCGATGAGCGCGGGCAGACCGGACCGCTGGCGCCCATCTCGATCAGCCGGTCGCCGACGACCGGCTCGCTGGCGTTTGCCGACACCGGCGTCGCGCCGCTCACCCCGCTTGCCGGGCCCACGCTCTCGGTGGTGGTCGACACCGCGCTGCACGCACGGCCGACGCGCGACCTGGGCCCGCCCATGTTCACCACGGCCGAGATCTCGGTGCCCGAGCTGCCGCCCGCGCATGCCGTCGACGGGCCGCCGCCCTATGTGCTGCCGCCGGTGCCCGATGACTGGCACGCGCCCGACGCCGAGCGTCCGCGGCTGGCCAGTGTGGGGCTGGGGCTGTTCGGGCTGCGCTCGACGCCGTTTGTCGATCGCGAGGCCGAGCGCGAGGGCTTGTGGCTGGCGCTGCGCGAGGTCGGGCGCAGCGGGCGGCCGCGCCTTATCGTGCTCGAAGGGCAGGAAGGCTGCGGCAAGAGTCGTCTGGCGCAGTGGTTCTCACGCCGCGCCGAAGAGATGGGCGCGGCCTATGTGCTGCGCGTGCAGCACAGCGCCATGCCGACGCCGTTTGATGGCATCGCGCCGGCGCTGCTGCACTGGTTTCGCGGCACGGGCCTCGGCGAGCGGCCGCTGCGGCAGCGCATCGCGTGGCGGCTGCGCGCCATCGTGCCCACGATGGGCGTCGCCGACCTGACCAACGTCGCGAGCCCGATGGCCTCGCTGTTGCTGCGCGAGTCGGGGCGCTCGACGGGCCTGCGCTTCGAGTCGCCCACCGAGCGTTATTCCGCCACCGCCCAATGGCTTTGCTTCGCGGCGCACCGTCGGCCGCTGATCATCTGGCTCGACGACGCGCAATGGGGCGCCGAGTCGCTGGAGTTCGCCGAGTTTCTGCTCAAGCTGTCGAGCCGCGCGCCCATCGCGGTGGTGGCGACGGTGCGGACCGATCTGCTGGGCGAGCGGCCGATGGAGGCCGAGGTGCTGGAGCGCCTGCGCGCGCTCTCCGGTGTGATGAGCCTGCCCATCGGGCCCCTGCCGGCCGATGACCACGCGCGCTTCGTGCGCGAGCTGCTCGGGCTGAGCGCGCCGCTGACCGAGGCGCTGCTGGCGCGCACGCAGGGCAACCCGCTGTTTGCGCAGCAGGTGGTCGCCGATTGGGTCGACCGCGATCTGCTGAAACCCGGCGAGGACGGCGCGCTGGTGATGGCGCGGGGCGAGCCCGAGATCCCGGGTGAGCTGCACACCCTCGAACACGAGCGGCTGCGGCGGCTGGCGGCGGCGTTCATCGACCCGCCGGCGGTGCTGCAAGCCCTGGAGGCGGCGGCGGCGTTGGGCCACGCGGTCGACGAGCGCGAGTGGCGCCGCGTCTGCGACCTGCTCGGCTGCCCGCCGCCCGATGCGCTGGTGGCCGAGCTGAGCGACCGCGGTCTCGTGCGCCTGAGCTCGGACGGCTGGTCATTTGCGCACGGCTCGCTGGTCGACAGCCTGGTCGAGCGCTCGCGGCGCGAGGGGCGTTGGGCGCGGCTGCACCACGCTTGCGCTCAGATCGTGGCCCGTGGCCGCCGCGACGCCGGCGCGCTGGAGCGGCGCGCGCGGCATCTGGCCGAAGCGGGGCAGGCCGACGCGGCGCTGGCGGCGCTCGAAGACGCGGCGCGCGCGCGGCTCGAGACCGGCTCGTATCGCCGCGTCATCGACCTGACCGCCCGCCATCTCGGCCTGGCCGACGAGCTGGGCGTGCCGCAGCACGACCTGCGCCGCGCCCGGGCGCTGGTGCTGGGCGTCGACGCGCAGCGTTTCAGCGGCCGCCTCGACGACGCGCGTCGTGGCGTGGCGATGCTCACCGAGTTCCCCCAGCCCGAGGTCAAGGTTGAAGTCGACCGGTTGAGCGGCGGCCTGTGCTTCCTGGGGTCGCGCCATGCCGAGGCCGAGCGGCATTATCGCGCCGCGGCGGTGGCCTACGCGACGCTGGGCGACGGGGTGGGCCAGACGCGCAGCCTGCACGGCCTGGGCTGGGCGCTGGTCTCGCTGGGCCGCACCGACGAGGCCTACAAGGTCTTCGACCGAGCCCGCGCGGTCGCCCGCGAGTGCGGCTCGACGGTCGACGAAGCCTGGGCGTTGCACGGCATGAGCGGCTCGCGGCTGCTCGCCGGCCACCTCGACGGCGGGGCCCACGCTCAGGACGCGCTGCCGCTGTTCGAAGCGGTGGGCTCGCAGGCCGGCGTCGCCAGCGCGCGCATGTTCATCGGCGAGCATCGCGTGGCCAATGGCGATGGCCTGGGCGGGCGTCCGCACATCGAAGCGGCGATCGAGATCTGGGAGCGCATCGGATCGAACATGGTCGGCATCGGATACCTGTCGCTGGGCCTGCTCGCCGTGCAGGAGGGCGACACCGAAGCGGCCGTTCCGCGCCTCGAAGCCGTGCTTGGCAAGTACCGGGCCGACCTGCCCCACCAGTTCGTGGCGCTGGCGGCCATCGGCTTGTCGCTCTGCGCGGCTCGCCGCGGTGAGGCCGACGCCTGGCGGCGTGGGGGCGCGCTGGCGCTGGCGGGGCCGCTGGCCGACCGCGCGGCGTATCCCCGCATCCGCCGCGAACTCAGCGAACTGGCCGAGCGCCTCGAAGCGATGGGGGCGCTGGCCGACGCGCGCGCTGCGTGGCGCATCGCCGATCGGTCCTGGCGGCCCCTCAACCCCGCCGAGGCCGACGCCTGCGCCGCCCGCGCCGCCCGTCTGGAGGGGTCGGGATGACGGCCACGCGCATCGAGCTCGATGGTTTTGTGCTGCACGAACACGTCGGGCGCGGCGGCATGGCCGATGTCTGGCGGGGCCAGCATCGCCTGACCGGCATGACCGCGGCGATCAAGGTCATCGACCAGGCCCGCGCCAGTCAGCCCGAGTACCAGGAAGGCTTCCGCCACGAGGTGCGCGCGCTGGCCGGGCTGGTGCACCCGAACATCGTCGGCGTGCTCGACTCGGGCGTGGTCGACGCGGCGGCGGCGGCGGCCTCCGACGGCGCGCTGGTCGCCGGCTCGCCGTGGCTGGCGATGCAGTACGCCGAAGACGGCCCCATGCGCCGGCTGCCCACGCCCATGGACTGGCCGCTCTTGCGCGAGGTGCTGCTGCAAATCCTCGACGCGCTGGCCCACGCCCACGCTCGGGGCGTCATCCACCGCGATCTGAAGCCCGAGAACGTACTGCTGCGCGTCGAGGGCGGCCATCTGCGGCTGCTGCTGACCGATTTTGGCATCGCCCATGTCATCCAGGACGACCCGCACGCCACTGGCGGCCACGGGCTGTCTTCGGTGGGCACGCCGCAGTACATGGCGCCCGAACAGATTCGCGGGCACTGGCGACGCTACGGGCCCTGGACGGACCTGTACGCGCTGGGCTGCGTGGCGTTTGAGCTGGCGAGCGGGCAGCCACCGTTCAGCGGGCGCACGCCGCTGGCCATCGCCCAGCAGCACCTGACCGCCGACCGCCCGCCGCTGCGGCCCGCGTGGCCCA
>JAGQJJ010000206.1 GCA_020430675.1 Myxococcales bacterium | reverse complement strand
CGACGAAGACGTCGTCATCTTCCATCGCGCCGCCACCCACATCGGCGTGCGCAATGACCCGCCATGCCCCGTCGGTCGGCGGCACGAAGCGCGCGATCAGCTCGCCGGCTTCGTCGGTGCGCCCGATGATCGGCTCGGCGGCTTCGTGTTGCACGCTGCCGTCGGTCTGAAGCACCGAGCGCTCGAAGTCCAGCCGCACCTCAACATCGGCCGCCGGCGCATAGTCGCGGCCGACGACGCGCGTGATCAGCGTCGCCGCCGCGCCGAGCGGGTAGCGGTCGCGGTCGGCTTCGACGCGCACCGGCTTGAGCGCCGGGTCGCGGATGAGCCACCGGATGGCGTTGCCCCAGAACCGGTAATAATGGCGGTTGTCGCCGCCCTCGCCCGCGGCGAGGAAGTCCCAGTTCCAGGTGCTGTCGGTCGTCACCGCGAGCACGCGGCCCTCGCCGAACGGCCACGCGGCCACCACCGGCGCTGGCGCGCCGCCCGCCTGGGCCGACGGGTGCACCAAGAGCGCCGCCGCGCCGTCGCGCAGGCCGGTGGTGCGGTTGATGCCCGACAGCTCGGGCAGGCCGCCCCACGCCTTTTCGTTCTCTTCGGGCACCACGTTGAGCAGCGTGATCGGGTGATGCCGCCCGGCTTCGGTCAGCGTCGGTCGAAAACGCCCGGTGTCGATCAGCCCCTCGCGGTCCTGCGGCAGCCCCACCGGCAGGAACTCGGCGATCGGCGTGTCGGCGTAACCGCCGCTGGCATAACTCAAATCGCCGCCGATCATCACAAAGCCACCGCCGTTCTCCACATAGTCGCGGATGAGCGGCAGGTACTGGCGCATGTGGTAGCCGCGGTAGGTGAAGTTCTGAAAGATGATCAGATCGAAGCTGCCGAGCTGCTCCTCGAACAACTCCTGCGTTGGAAACGGGATCAGCGACAGCTCATCGCGCCGCGCCACGCTGATGCTGGCCCCGGTGCGCAGGATGAAGAAGCTGATCAGGTCGACATTCGGGTTCTTTTTCAAGAGCTTGCGCAGGAAGCGCTCGTCCCAGCTCGGGCGGCCGACCACCTGAAGCACGCGGATCTTGTCGCGGATGATGCGGATGACAAACTGCCGCCGGTTATTGGCGGTGATGCGCTCGCCGGGGCCCGGCTCGACCTCGAGGGTGAAGACCGCCTTGCCGGTCTTGTCGGGCACGAACTCGAACTCGAAGTGATGCACCGTCTCGCCGCTGCGCGTCTGCAACATGCGCGTGCCCAGCACCACATCGTCGCGGCGCAGCGTGACCGGCAGGATGAGGTCCTGATAGCCGGTGACGGTGATCTCGGCCTCGACGCTGACCGCGTTGCGCACGAAGGCGAAGTCATCGTAGGCCACGTCGGTGATCGCCACGTCCTTGGGCGGCTTCTCGGGGCCGGTGAAGACCGCGTGCAGCGGCACGCCGAGGCGCGCGGCGGCGGTGGCGACGGCCGGCGGGGGCGGCGCGTCGGCCGTCACCTCGCCCAACGCGCCGTTATCGGCACCATCGCTGACCACCACCACCGCGGCCAGGTCTTCGGGCGAGAAGCGCGCCGCCACGTCATCGAGCGCGGACAAAATGCGCGTCGCGTCGCCCTCGGCGTGCACCGCGTTCAGATCGGGCACGGGGCGGGCGTGGTCGGCGAAGGCAAACAGGTCGACCTGGTGGTCCTCGCGCCACCGGTCGAGCACCGCCGCCTGCCGCTCGAACAGGGCGCGCACGGCTTCGAGGCGCGTGGGCGTCGTCGCGCCCGGCAGGCCCATGCTGCGCGAGGCGTCGACCAGCACCACCAGGTGATTGCGCACCCGGGTGACGTGCTCAAGCCGCACGCCGGGCTGAATGAAGAGCACCGCCAGCGCCAGCAGCGTGCCCCCGCGCAGCGCCAGCAGCAGGCGCCGGCGCCGCGGCGCGAGCGGGCGGGTGTTCTGCCACGCCAGCGCAAACACGCCGAGGGCGACCAGCGCCACCAGCACCAGCGCCCAGGTCGGCCACGATGAGAGCAGCACCCACCGCGCGGCGTTGAACTCCCCGGCGGCGTCGAACCAGTCGCGCAGCATGGTCAGCGAGTGTCTCGGGGGCTCTCGACGCGCCACCGCCGCCGGCGCAGGATCGCGGTGGTATGCACCTGATCGCGCTTGTAGTTGAGGCAGGTGGCGTACATCACCAGGTTGATGCCCAGCCGGAAGGCCATCTCGCGCTGCGTGCGCCCGCCGGGCACCACCGGCAGCCGCCAGGTGCCCACGCCGTCGCGCCCGAAGGCGCCGAACAGGTCGTTGCGCCCATAGACGATGGGGCTGCGATCGTCGAACGAGACGCCTTCGAGGTAGGGCAGCCGCGAGACGCGGCCTTGCGGGCGCTCGATCAGGAAGAACGTGCGGTACAGCGTGTGATCGGCGTCGAGCCGGGCCAGCGGCGCGTCGGGCCACAACGCGCCCACCTCACGGCGCACGGCGGCGTCGAAGGCATCGTCACCCTCAGGCGAGGCGTCGTCGATGAACAGCGTGCCGCCGGCGCGCAGGTAGCGTTGCAGCCGGGCGCGGGCCTCCTGGCTCAAGGGCGGGCAGTCGCCGTTGCCAAGCCAGACCAGCAGCGGAAAGCGGAACAGATCCGGGTGCTTCGGATCGAGCGTCTCGGGCGTCTCGCGCACGTCGATGCTGGTGCGCTTGCTGACCTCCCACATGAGCTGCTCGACCGCCGAAGGCCGCGCCGCGTGGCCCGGGCCATGGGCCAGCAGGCCGATGCCCACCTTGCCGTCGAGGCCCATCGCGCGCGCTGACGACGCGGCGAGCAGGCCCAGGCCGGTGGTGCAGAGGAAACGGCGGCGGTCCAAGCTCAACAGGACTCCGATCGGGGTTTGCCGGCTCAACCGGTCGCAGAAGCCCGATGCTTCCCGGGGCGTGTCGGTGGCGGTGCCTACTCGACTTCGCTCGCATCTTGCGGCGCGACGCCCCCTGCGGTCAACGTCGGCTGCCCCTCGACCAGCGCCAGGTGCAGCGCGCGCACGGCGTCCTTGGCGCGCACGGCCTCGACCAGAAAGGCCAGGCGGTGCGGATCGAGCATCTGCCCGCGCACCTCGACCCCGGCGTGGGCCAGGGCGCTCAGCGCGATCGGCATCACCGCCGGCGGTGCGGTCAGCGCACGGCCGACGACCGCGACCAAGGTCAGATCCTCGCGCACCGCCACCCCGCCGAGCGCGTCGATCGCCTCGCGGAAGGCCCGATGTCCGTGAATGTTCTGCCGCGGCACCACCGCCGCCCAGGCGTTGAGCAGCCGCCAGACCTGCGCGTCGGACGCGCCGTGGGCCACCAGCAGCCCCTCCAGTTCGGCCGGCGCCGGCGCGCCCGGCACCTGCGGTTCGAGGTAGATCAGCCCCGGATGGTCGGTGATCGCCGCGACCCGTGCGTGCTCCAGCCCGCCGCCCGACCGGATGCGCGTGCCCGGGGTGCGCGGCCCGTGCGTCGCCGAGCAGACGATCTCGATGTCATGCCGCCGCGCCCACTCGACCGCCTCGGCGTTGAGCACCTTGGCGCCCGCGTCCGCCAGCACCTGCATCTCTTCGTAATCCAGCTCGGCGATGCGCCGCGCGCCCGGCACATGGCGCGGATCGGCGGAGTAGACGCCATCCACGTCGGAGCAGATCTCGGCGTAGTCCGCCTCCAGCGCCGCCGCCAGCGCCACCGCGGTCGTATCGGTGCCGCCGCGCCCGAGACTGGTGATCTCAAGCCGCGCGCTGACCCCTTGAAAGCCGGCCACGATGACCACCTGCCCCTGCGCCAGCGCCTGCTGAATGCGCATCGGCGTCACCCGGATGATGCGGGCGTTGGTGTGGTTGTCAGTGGTGATGATGCCGCTCTGCGAGCCGGTGAACGACACCGCGGGGTGCCCCAGATCCTGGATCGCCATCGACAGCAGCGACATCGAGATGCGCTCGCCGACGGTGACCAGCATGTCCAGCTCACGGCGGTGCGGGTTCTCGCTGACCGAGCGCGCCAGCGCCAGCAGCTCGTTGGTGGTATTGCCCATCGCCGAGACGACGACCACCACCTGATAGCCCTCGCGGCGGGTCGCCACCACCCGCTCGGCCACCGCGAGGATCTTCTCGGGCGTGGCCACCGAACTGCCGCCGTACTTCTGGACGACGATGCCCATCGCTGCGCCTCCAAGGTGAGACGTTGGTCTACATGCTCCGCGCGCGAATTGCACCGGTCTTTGCATCGGGGCCGCCGACCGTTTAGAACTTGCCGGTTTCAAGGAGCGGCCGCATGCGCATCACCGTGATTGGAAGTGGATATGTCGGCCTCGTCGTTGGCGCCTGCCTCGCCGACGTGGGCAACGAGGTCACCTGCGCCGACGTCGACGCCCATAAGGTCGCGCAGCTCAACGACGGGCAGGTGCCCTTCTACGAGCCGGGCCTCGAACCGCTCGTGCAGGCCAATCTGGCTGCCGGGCGTCTGCGCTTCACCACCGACGTCGAAGCCGCCTGCCGCGCCGGCGCGGTCATCTTCATCGCCGTGGGCACCCCGCAGGGCGATGACGGCTCGGCCGAGCTGAAATACGTCGAGATGGTGGCCCGCACCATCGGCGAGACGCTCGCCGGCGGCGAGAACATGCTCATCGACGGCTACAAGATCGTGCTGACCAAGTCGACCGTGCCCGTCGGCACCACCGACCGCGTGGCATCGCTCATCGCCGAGAAGGCCCGCCAGCGCGCGGTCTGCTGCTCGAACCCCGAGTTCCTCAAAGAAGGCGACGCGGTCAACGACTTCCTCAAGCCCGACCGCATCGTCATCGGCACGCCCGACGGCGAGGCCGGCGCGGTGGCCCGCGAGGCGCTGCACGAGCTGTACGAGCCGTTCACCCGCACCCGCGACCGCATCCAGTTCATGGACGTGCGCTCCAGCGAGCTGACCAAGTACGCGGCCAACGCCCTGCTGGCCACCAAGATCAGCTTCATGAACGACCTGGCCAACCTGGCCGAGCGCGTGGGCGCCGACATCGAGAAGGTGCGCGTCGGCATCGGCAGCGACCCGCGCATCGGCTACCAGTTCCTCTTCCCCGGCACCGGCTACGGCGGCTCGTGCTTCCCGAAGGACGTCAAGGCCATCACCCATACCGGTCGGTCGCACGGCTATGCGTTGCGCATCGTCGAGGCCGTCGACGCGGTCAACCGCGACCAACGCGGCATTTTGTTGCGCAAGGTCATCGCCCATTTCGGCGGCGAGGCGGGCCTGGCCGGCAAGCGCGTCGCCGTCTGGGGTCTGGCGTTCAAGCCCAACACCGACGACATGCGCGAGGCGCCCAGCGTCGACCTCATCCGCGGGCTGTGCGCCGCCGGCGCCACCGTCGCCGCCAGCGACCCGCAGGCCATGGAGAACGCCGAGCGCGAGCTGCCCGGGCTGGCCGTCGAGCTGCACGAGGACCACTACGCCTGCCTCGACGGCGCCGACGCGCTCTGCATCTGCACCGAGTGGAGCGTCTACCGCCGGCCCGACTTCGCCGAGCTGGCCCGCCGCCTCAAGTCGCCGGTGGTCTTCGACGGCCGCAACCTGTACGACCCGGCGCGGGTCGCCGCCCGCGGCTTCACCTACTACGCCATCGGCCGCGGCGCGCCTTTGCCCGTCTGATCCTTGTACCACGCGACAAAACGCGCCACGCCCTCGGCGATGCCGACATGCGGCGCGTAGCCCAGCGCGGCGCGGGCGCGTGAGATGTCGGCAAACGTGCGCGGCACGTCACCCGGCTGCATCGGCTTGTAGATGATCTTCGGCGTGCGCCCGAGGGCCTCGCCGATGGTCGCGACCAACTCGCTGAGCGTCACCGTCTGCGATTCACCCAGATTGAAGATGCGATAACCCTCAACGCGCTCGATCGAGGCGACCACGCCGTCGATGATATCGTCGATATACGTGTAATCACGCGAGCTTGAGCCATCACCGAACAGCGTGATCGGCTCGCCGCGGTCGATCAGACGCGCAAACAGATGAATCGCCATCTCGGGCCGCTGGCGCGGGCCATAGACCGTGAAGAAGCGCAGGCAGTCGACGTGCAGGCCGTGCAGGTGATGCCAGGTGTAGCAGAGCAGCTCGCCGGCCTTTTTGGTCGCGGCGTAGGGTGAGATGGGGTGGTCGACCGGGTCGTCCTCGCAAAACGGCACCGTCTTGCGCTCGCCGTACACCGATGACGACGAGGCGAAGACCAGCCGGTCGATGCGGTGGCGCCGGCACAGCTCCAGGACGCGCATCGTGCCCTCGATGTTGACCCGCTGATAGATCGCCGGGTGCTCGATCGAAGGCCGCACCCCCGCCCACGCCGCCAGATGCACCACCCGATCGGGCCGCACGCGCTCGAACACCGCGTCCATCAACGTGTCGTCGAGGAGGTCGCCGCGCACGCATTCAAAGCGTGGGTTGCGCTCGGCGGCCAGCACGTTTGCCGCTTTGATCGCCGGGTCATAGAACGCATTGAAGTTGTCGACCCCGGTGACCTCGTGGCCATCGGCGAGCAGCCGATCGCAGAGACTCGAGCCGATGAAACCGGCGGCGCCGGTGACCAGGATGCGCATCGCGACCTCCGAGAGAAGCGCCGTCTATCTATCGGGGCCCAGGCATCGCCTGCAACCGTCGCAGCCCCATGGTCGCTTCGGGCTGGTTCGGCTCCAACGCCACCGCGGCCTCAAAATCAGCCCGCGCCCCGGCCAGATCGCCCGCGTTGCCGCGCAGAACCCCGCGCAAGGCCAGCGCGTCGGCGTCTGGCGTGTGGGCCAGCAGGCGCTCGACCTCGGCCAGCGCGCCCGCCGCGTCGCCCAGATGCAACAGGTAACGCGCCAGGTTCAACCGCGCGGTGCGGTCGCCCGGCGCCCGGCGCAGCGCCTCGCGGGTGGCCTCGGCCGCCTCCGCGTACCGACCCGCCGCCGAGCGCGCCGCGCCCAGGTTCGTCCAGCGCGTCGCCGAGTCGGGCTCGATGGCCAGC
>JAGQJJ010000205.1 GCA_020430675.1 Myxococcales bacterium | reverse complement strand
TCTCGCCGGTGCACCAGCGGTCGAGGTGGCGCGCGAGCTGCGGCACGGCGATCGACATATGCTCGCTCTGGTCGATGTCGAGGTTCACGCTGACCACGCCGTCGAACTGGGCGAGGCGGGCGCCGTTTTCGCCCTTCGAGCCCACGGTGAAGCTCTGCGAGCAGACCCCGCCGACATGCAGCAGGTACGTCGTGCCGGCGCCGTCGGTCTTGAGCGCGATCGCTTCGCCCTCATCACCCGCCTGCAGCCCGTTGGCGTCGGTGGGCAACGGATCGTCCGCGCATCCCACAACCAAGAGGACCATGATCAGGCTTCGCCGCATTTTGTCCTCCCTCACATACGCCACATTCCCTTCGCAACGATCGCAACAAGCGTGCCCGGCGATCACCGGCGCGTGAGAGCGGATCGATCCAGTCGAGTCGGAATTTGGGGGGCAGATCGGGGCTTTGCGGCCTGTTGACCTGAGACCTGAAGGTCACAGCGAGACGTGCGGGTCTCGTGCCGTGCTCAGCGCTTGGGCGGCGGCAGATCGCGGTATTTGGTCTTCTTCGCCTTGCGGTGCGCCTTCTCCAGCTCGGTGAGGAGCTGCTCGGGCACCTTGCTCAAGTCGTCAGCGGCTTCGGCCAGCGCATCGATCACCTCGGTGCCGAAGCGCTCGATCATGCCCGGCACCTTGTCGCCGAGCAGCCGCGCCTTCTGGCGGCGGAACTCCAACTCGGTGAGCACGCCTTCCTGCCGCAGCGAGTGCAGGCCGCGCAGCTCGTCGCTCACCGAGCGCACATCGCCGCGAACGAACTCGACCAGCTCGGGGTTGAAGCGCGCGTCGAAGCGCTCTTGCGACATGAAGGCCAGCCGCAGCGCGTCGATCAACGAGACCAGCGTGGGGATGCCCGTCCAGAAGAACAGCAGCGACATCGTGGCCCGCAGATAGCGGCGCAGATACCAGTTCTGCACGCCGATCCAGCCGACGGTGATCGCCATCAGGATGGCCGGCAGCTTCTCGCGCGCGTTGAAGCGGTTGCGCAGCTCGGCCGTGATCGGCGTCGCCGGGCGGCCGACGGGCATCTCCATCACCGCCACCAGCGCCGCGGGCTGAGCCGCGGGCGGCGGATCGCCGAACGGCAGCTTGCCCACCCGCACCCGCGAGAGCGCCGCGCGGGCCTCGCGTGCGGTCGGCGGGCGGTGCGCCGGATCGGTCGCCAGCAGCGCGCGCAGCAACGCGCGGGTCGGCTCGGAGACGTGCGGCACCACCGGCTCCCAATCGAGCGTGTGCTCGGTGTTCGCCAGCTCGAGCGGATCGGTGCGCGAGAGCAGCACCACCGCGATCACGCCCGCCGAGTACAAATCCGAGCGCGCCTCGGCCCGCCCGCGGAACTGCTCGGGCGCCATATAGCCGTAGGTGCCGACCACCACGCTGTCGCCCATATCGGGGTCGCGCGTTGCGTCGCGCACCGCGCCGAAGTCGATGAGCACCAGCGCGCCGTCGGCCTTGCGGCGCATCACGTTCTTGAGCTGAAGATCGCGGTGCAGCACCGGCGGCGCCAGCGCGTGCAGCCAGCCGAGCAGCTCGAGCACGCCGTCGAGCACGTCGAGCACCTCGGCCTCGGTGTACCGCCGCCGCTTCATCTCTTCGGCCAGCGTCGCGCCGTCGACAAACTGCTGCACCAGATAGAAGGCGCGGTGTTTGCCGGCGCCGATCAGGAAGTGCGCGACATACGCCGGCACGCGGTCGTGGTGCAGCTCGCCGAGGATGCGCGCCTCGCGCTCCAGCCGATCGAGCAGGTCGCGATCGGCGTGGCGGACCGGGATCTCCTTGACCGCGACCGCCTGCCCCGTCTGCTGGTCATGAGCCCGATAGGTCGTGCCCACGGCGCCGCGGCCGACGATGGCTTCGAGGCGATAGCGACGGTTGAGCAGGACCGGTTCGCCACACGCGGCGCAGTCGCCATCGGTGGCGCTCTCGGCGCCGCAAGCAGCGCACAGCATGGGGGGCGCGTTCACGGGCCCACTTTGGGCACCAGCGACCCCAGGTGCAACCGTCACAGCGGATTTCTGTGCGCCCGGTTGTTCTTGCCCGCCCCACCCTGCTGCGCTACACCATCCCAAACCCAAACCGTGGGGATGCCCGATGCAGAAGTTCCCGTCTGTCGCCGCGATGTTCCGCGCCCGCGTCCAAGAGACGCCCAATACCGACGCGTTCTACGCGCCCGAAGGCGAGAGCGGCTGGAAGACGTACTCCTGGAAGCAGGTCGGCGACATCGTCTTCACCTACGCCGCCGGGCTGCGCGCCCTGGGCGTGGCCGATGGCGAGCGCGCCGCGATCCTGTGCGGCACCCGCGTCGAGTGGCTCTTCGCCGACATCGCGATCAACTGCGCCGGCGCCGCCACCACCACGATCTACCCCACGACCACGCCCGAAGACATCGTCTATATCGTCACCGATTCGGACTCGAAGGTGATCTTCGCCGAAGACGACAAGCAGGTCGCCAAGCTCGTCGCCCACAAGGCCGAGATGCCCGACGTCGTCGCGGTGGTGAACATCGACGGCAAGGGCGGCCATGACGGCTGGGTGCTCTCGCTCGCGGAGTTCGAGGCCAAGGGCAAGGCCCATCACGCGGCCAACCCCAGCGAGGGCGACGCGATCATCGATCGCATCCAGCCCGAGAACCTGGCGACCCTGATCTACACCTCGGGCACCACCGGCAAGCCCAAGGGCGTGCGCCTGATGCACGACGGGTGGACGTATATCGGCGAGGCGCTGGCCGAGACCGGCGTGCTCGGCCCGACCGACAAGCAGTACCTGTGGCTGCCGCTCTCGCACTCGTTCGGCAAGATGCTGGAGGTGGCGGTCATCGCGCTGGCCATCCCGACCGCGGTCGACGGGCGCATCCCCAAGATCGTCGACAACCTCGCGGTCATCCAGCCGACCTTCATGGCTGCCGCGCCGCGCATCTTCGAGAAGGTCTACAACAAGGTCGTCAACGGCGCGCAGCAGGCCGGGGGGCTGAAGTTCAAGATCTTCAAGTGGTCCATGGGCATCGGCAAGGAGGTCAGCAAGATCAAGCAGGCGGGCAAGGAGCCCACCGGCCTGCTGGCCTTCCAGTTCAACCTGGCCGACAAGCTGGTCTTCAGCAAGCTGCGGGCTCGGTTCGGCGGGCGCATCCGCTTCTTCATCTCGGGCAGCGCGCCGCTCAACCGCGAGATCGCCGAGTTCTTCCACGCCGCCGGCCTGCTCATCCTCGAAGGCTACGGCCTCACCGAGAGCAGCGCGGCCTCGTTCTGCAACTGGCCGCACAGCAACAAGTTCGGCACCGTCGGCCCGCCGATGCCCGGCACCGAGCTGAAGATCGCCGACGATGGCGAGATCCTGATCAAGAGCCGCGGTGTGATGCGGGGCTATCACAACCTGCCCGACGTGACCGAAGAGACGCTCAAGGACGGCTGGCTGTATACCGGCGACATCGGCGAGGTCGACGCCGATGGCCACCTGCGCATCACCGACCGCAAGAAGAACCTGATCAAGACCTCGGGCGGCAAATACGTCGCGCCGCAGTCGATCGAGGGCAGCTTCAAGGCCATCTGCCCGTACGTCAGCCAGATGCTGGTGCACGGCGACCGGCGCAACTTCTGCTCGGCGCTGATCACGATGGACGAAGAGGCGATCATGCCCTGGGCCAAGGAGCAGGGCATCGCGGGCGATTACGCGGCGGTCGCCGCCGACGCGCGCACGGTCGCGCTCTTCCAGGGCTACGTCGACCAGCTCAATACACAGCTCGCGCGCTACGAGACGATCAAGAAGTTCGCGCTGCTGCCGGCCGACTTCACCGTCGAGACCGGCGAGCTGACGCCGAGCCTCAAGGTGAAGCGCAAGGAGGTGGAGAAGAAGTATGCCCATCTGCTTGACGGCTTCTACGCCGGGGCGATGGCCGACATTTGAGTCGTGTTCCCACGACTCCACGTCCATGAAATCCTGCTCGCCGGTCTGCTGGCCGCGCTGACCGGGGCGTTGGCGCTGCGGGCCGGGCCCACCGCGCCCATCTTCTACGAATCGGCGATCAACCTCGGCATCGGCCTGCTGGCGGTGCTCGGCCTGCGCGGCACGGGGCAGGCGGGGCAGAAGCTGCGTCTGCTGATCGGCGCCGGGCTTGCGCTGTGGCTGCTGCTGCGGCTCGACGCCATCGCCGAGGGGCTGGCGTGGCCGCCGCCCGATGCGTTTCTGCTCAAGCTCGAGCGCGGCATCTTCGGTGAGACGCCCTCGGTGCGGCTCGCCGACAAGCCGCCGCCGCTGGTTTTTGACATCGCCGCCGTCAGCGCTGTGGTCTGGCCGATCTACATCGGTGGTTTGTGGCTGGTCACGCTCATGGGTCGCTACGAGCCGGCGCGGCGGCTGACGGTGCACCTGACCACCGCGCTGACGCTGGCCATGGCGGCGGCGCTGCTGGTCTCGGCGCGCGGCCCGCAGGCCATGTTCCCCGAGCTGTACCTGCACCCGCTGCCCGGCGGGCTGGCGGCGGGCCAGCAAGCGCTCGCCGACGCGATCGCGCCCAAGCACCTGGCCTTCCCCACGGTGATGGTGCCGCTCGCCGGCGTGGCGCTGATGCACGCCAAGGCGGCCGCGCCGAAGCGCCTGTGGCTGCTGGTGCCGCTGTTCATCGGTCTGCTCGCCGCGACGCTGCTTCTGCGCGGGCACTACGCGATCAGCGTGGTCGTCGGCCTGCTCGCCTGGGCCGGCGCGCACTTCGGGCTGGCCGGCCGGCCCGACGTCGACCTCGACGGCGCGTTTGACGAAGGCGCCAAAGCCCGCCCCCGCTGGCGCTGATCGCACCGGCCTCGTCCAGAACGGCGCACCTGCGCCATGCCCGTGCGCCAATCTGATGCACCCGCCACGACGCCATGCGGTCTGCGGGCCGGCACGGCGCTTGTAATCACGCCCCGGCACCCCATCCCACCCCATGGAGACGCCCGATGGACAATCGCCGGGAGCGCGAGCTGGTGCTCGCACCGAACGAGTACGCCTACATCCTCGACACCACCAAGGGCCACATCAACTGCTACGTCGGGCCCAACAAGACCAGCCTGGCCCAGACCGACCAGCCGGTGGTCTTCGACGGCGCGAGCAAGCGCTTCCGCCCGCTCGAACTGCAAGACGCCGTGTCACTCTTCGCCACCGCGCCGGCCAACTGGTACATCGCGCTGAAGAACCCGGCCCGCGACGGCGTGCACCCGAACCCGGGCGTGGCCAGCACCGCGCCCGAGCTTCAGGTGGGTCGCAAGCACAACGTGCCCGGCCCGGTCTCGTTTGCGCTGTGGCCCGGCCAGATGGCGCGGGTCATCGAGGGCCACCGCCTGCGCGCCGACGAGTACCTGCTGTTGCGCGTCTACGACGCCGAGGCCGCCCGCGCCGCCGGACCCGCTGCGCTCGGGCGCCCGGCCGACGAAGAGGCGCCGCCCGCGCGCCTCGCGGTGGGCGAGCTGCACATCATCAAAGGCACCGACACGCGGTTCTACATCCCGCCGACCGGCGTCGAGGTGGTCTCCGACGACGACGACCGCCTCGTGCGCCGCGCCGTGCGCCTGCAGCGCCTCGAGTACTGCGTGCTCATCGGCGAAGACGGCCGCCGCCGCATCGTGCGCGGCGAAGCGGTGGTCTTCCCCGCGCCCGACGAGCGCTTCGAGCTGCACGACGGCCGCGCCCGCTTCCCGGCCATCGAGCTTTGCGAGACCACCGGCCTGCACGTCAAGGTCACCGCGCCCTACACCGAGGCCGACGGCACCAAGCGCCGCGAGGGCGAGGAGCTGTTCATCACCGGCAGCCAGGTGCTGTACTTCCCGCGCGACGAGCATGTGATCATCCGCCAGGGCCAGAGCGAGCTGCACCAGGCCGTCGCCCTGCCCCGCGGCGAGGGGCGCTACGTGCTCGACCGCCTCACCGGCGAGGTCAGCCTCAAGCCGGGGCCGCTGATGTTCCTGCCCGACCCGCGCCGCGAGGTCATCGTGCGCCGCCTGCTGAGCGACCGCGAGTGCGCGCTGCTCTACCCGGGCAACGATGAGGCGCTGCTGTTCAACCGCGCGCTGCGGCGGGCCAACAAGGTCGGCGAGTCGCCCGCC
The DNA here is from genome assembly GCA_020430675.1 of Myxococcales bacterium. The sequence continues at coordinate 880 of JAGQJJ010000205.1, read as the reverse complement.
GCCGCCGTCGCCGAGGTGCAGATGCCCGAGGCCGCGCCGCCGCCCCGCAAGCGCCGGGGCGGGCCCGACGAGCTGGAGCGCCCCGCGTTTGTCGGCCCGCGCACCCTGACGCTCGACACCCGCTTCGAGGGCGCCGTGCGCGTCGAGGTGTGGTCGGGCTTTGCGGTGCAAGTCGTCGACAAGCGCGGCGCGCGCCGGGTGGTGCAGGGTCCGAGCGCGCTGCTGCTCGGCTACGACGAGATGCTGCAACCGCTGACGCTCTCGACCGGCACGCCCAAGACCGACGCCCGCCGGCTGAGCACCGCCTACTTGCAGATCGCCGGCAACAAGGTCAGCGACCGCGTCAGCGTGGTCACCGCCGATCTGGTCGAAGCCGACGTGACCGTGACCTATCGCGTTGATTTTGAGGGCGATCCTGATCGCTGGTTTGCCGTCGAGGACTACGTGAAGCTGCTCTGCGACCACGCCGGCTCACTGATCAAGGCCCGCGCCCGCCAACTCTCGGTGCGCGCGCTGCAAGGCGGCATCACGCCCATCGTGCGCGACCTGCTGCTCGGCGCGCGCCCCGAAGACGGCGGCCCGCGCCCCGGCCGCGCCTTCACCGAGAACGGCATGCGCGTCTACGACGTCGAGGTGCTGGCCTTCGGCGTGACCGACGATCAGGTCGCCGAGCTGCTCGAAGAGGCCCAGCACGGCGCGGTGCAGTCGGCGATCGAGGTCGCCGGCCGCGAGGCCGATCTGGCCCATCGCCAGCGCCTGGAAGAGATCGAGCGCGCCCTGGCCCGCGCCCGCCACGAGACCGAGACGCTGCGCCGCGCCCTGACCGCCGAGCAGGCGGCGCAGGCCCACGCCGAGGCGGAAGCCTCCCAACGGCGGCAAG
>JAGQJJ010000204.1 GCA_020430675.1 Myxococcales bacterium | reverse complement strand
CGGCCCAGGGCAGTGCAGCCGGTCTGCCAGTTGGTCAGCCAGATGCCGAGCGCGACCGGCGCGTAGTAGCGCGAGGCGGTCGCCGTGGCGAAGTCGACCCGGGCCACCCGCGGCGCGCGGTCGGCGGCCTCGCCGATGACCGCCGCGCGCGTGGTCTGGCTGTTATAGGAAGACGGCGACCACTGACAAACCTCGTAGCACCGACCGAACGCGGCATAGGGTGCCGCCTGCACATCGAGGGGTGCTTCGAAGCCCGCGTCGGCAAAAAACAGCGACGCCAGCGGCCGCCGACGCGCCTGGGTCCGGCGCATCAGCCGCAGCAACATGGGCACGAAGCGCGAGGCGTAGCCGATGGCGCAGACGCAGACGACGTGGGACTTCGCCGGGTCGAAGCTCTCGCCCAGATGGGCGGCGATGCTGCTCGGATCGGCGCCGGGGCCGATCCAGCACGTGCCAAGCCCCATGCGCGTCGCGTGCAGCACCACCTCTTGAAGACTGCGGCCAACGTCGATGATGGCTCGTCGGTCATACGGCTCGGGCGCGATGGCCACCAGGAACTCGCGGGCGCCGACCACCGGCCAGACGGTCAACCGCGCCTGCACATAGGCCAGCCGGATCGGGCGGTCGCCGAGCAGCGCTTCGGGGCGGGTGCACCGCGCCACGACGTCGAGCAGCTCGGCGCGATGCGCGTCGGTCAGCAGGCGCGCCTGAAACGACCGGCACGAGGTGCGCGCCCGCATCAGGTCGAAGGCATCGAGGTCACCCTTTGGCTGGGGCAATGACTCAGCCGGGCGCAGGCCAAGCTTCACCGTGATGACGTCAAACAGATCGATCGCGCCGACCAGACTCCCAATGACCAGCAGCGGCCAGAACGGCCAGGTGAAGCCGAGGCCATGAGCCAGCGCCGCCAGCCCCAGGCTGAGAAGCGCCACGAGGGCCGGCGGCAGGTATTGCAACCAGCCCGTGAATTGCAGCCGTAGCTTGAGGCGCCAAAACAGCGAGCGTTCGAGGCGCGCCGAGAGCAGGCGGTCACTGCCGCGCGACGAGGGCGGGGCATCGGGCACGGTCACCTCCCCTGCCCCGGGCGCGCCTTCACCCCGCGCCCCGGTCGGACCGGTCAAGATGCAGGGCCAACCAGAGCGTGCCTGGGGCGGTCCGGGCGACCGTATGCGGCGTGCCCGCCGGAAGAAAGAGGTAATCGCCCGCGGCGAGCGTGACCGCCTGACCGTCGATGAGCAGCGTCGCCGCGCCCTGCATCAGCAGCACCCATTCGTCCTGGGTCTGCACGTATTCGCCGGGCTCGGGCGTCGCCGAGCTGACGATGCGCTCGATCAGCAGCGGACCAACGCGGCGCAGGGGATCGAAGCGCTCGCCGGTCGCGGGGGGCGCGGCGTCGGCGAACACATTGCCATCGGGGAGGCGAATCGCGGCATCGTTCATGGGCGGTGGATGCACGAGCGGCCACTGCGGTTGCCCGAAGGGCCGCGGCACGGCAAGCTGGACGCAATCGCTGGAGGTTCCATGAAGTTCGATGACGCGATCGTGGCGCTGGTGCCCCAAGTGACCGAATGGCGGCGCCACCTGCACGCGCACCCCGAGACGGCGTTTGTCGAGCACGACACGGCCCGCTTCGTGGCCAGCACGCTGCGCGGCCTGGGCTACGCGCCGCATCTGGGGCTGGGCGGGACCGGGGTGGTGGCCAGCCTGCAAGGCGCCGCGCCGGGGCCGGCCATCGCGTTGCGGGCCGATATCGACGCGCTGCCGATGGACGAAGAGGGCGACGTGCCCCACCGCTCGACGCGGCCGGGCGCGATGCACGCCTGCGGGCATGACGGCCACACCGCGATGCTGCTCGGCGCCGCCGCCGCGCTGGCGAAGCGGCCCGACTTCGGCGGCACGGTGCACTTCATCTTCCAGCCGGCTGAAGAGGGCGCAGGTGGGGCGAAGGTGATGATGGATCAGGGCCTGTTCACCCAGTTCCCTACCGACCGCGTCTTCGGGCTGCACAACTGGCCGGGCCTGCCGATGGGTGAGTTTGCGGTGCATTCGGGCGCGGTCATGGCCGCGGTCGACGACTTCGAGGTGGCCATCGAGGGCCTCGGCGGGCACGCGGCCATGCCCCACCTGGTGGTGGATCCCATCGTCGGCGCGGCGCAGATCATCACCGCGGCGCAGTCCCTGGTCAGCCGGCGCGTCGACCCCACCGACTCGGCGGTGCTCAGCATCACCTCGGTGCACGGGGGCAGCGCGTTCAACGTGGTGCCCCGGCAGGTCACGCTGCGCGGCACCGCCCGCAGCTTCAAGCCCGAGGTGCGCGCTTCGTTGGAGGCGCGCTTTGCCCGGCTCGTGCACGGCATCTGCGGCGCGCTCGACCTGAAGGCGCAGATCGCGTGGCGCCAGGACTACCCGCCCACGATCAACACCGCGCCCGAAGCCGACCTGGCCGCCCGCGCGGCCGAGGCGGTGGTGGGCGCGGCGCGGGTGCATCGCGACCCGCCGCCTTCGATGGGCGGGGAGGATTTTGCGTTCATGCTCGAAGCGAAGCCCGGCTGCTATGCGTGGCTGGGCACCGGCCCCGCGCATGGCTTGCATCACCCGCGCTACGACTTCAACGACGCGGTGCTGCCCATTGGCATCACCTGGTGGACGCGGTTGGTGCAGACCGCGCTGCCCATGCCGGGCGGCTGAACGAAGTCACGGGCCCGTGACATCGCCGGCTCGCGGGGTCACTCGACGCGGAAGTAGCTGGCGTGGCAGCGCGCGCAGGCGTCGGCGAGCGCATTGAAAGCCGGCGCGAGACGCGCGCCGTCATCCGACTCGGCGGCCTCGGCGAGCGCGGCGGCGCGGGCGGCAAGCGCGTCTTGAAACTCAAAGAAGGCCGGGGGCACGGTGGCGTTGAGGGTGTCATCGGCCGCTTCGCCCAAGGGCCGCGCCAATCGAGGCTCTTCGGCCACCTGGCGGGCGATGCGGGCCACCGCGGGCCGATCGTCGGCGCGCATGGCGCCCCAGAGATCGGCCAGATCCTTGCCGTGGCGAGCCATGCGGGGCCGCAGCAAGGTGCGCACTTCGTCTTGCAGCGTCGGCAGCAACGGCGCCGGCGCAGCGGCGGCGGGCGGCGCGACGGGTTCTTCGGCCGGCGGCTGGGGTGCGCCACAGGCGGCGCAGAGCGTCAGCGCGACCAGCGAGAAGCGAAACAAGGTGGGCATCGTCATCGGCCTCCGGTCAGCGGGCAAACGCCACGCACAACACGATGACGCACGTTCACGATTCGGGCCAGTGAGAGAGAAACTGGGAAGCGCCTGACGCCGGGACGCGAGTGATCGCCAGATCGATGCGGCTGTCGCCGCGCTGCGTCAGTACCCGGAGTGGGGGTCGAACCCACACGACCTTGCGGTCCAGAGATTTTAAGTCACCTGCGTCTGCCTGTTCCGCCATCCGGGCCGGCGTGACAGGCGCTTCCCAGACTCAAGTTGCGCCGATCGCCGGCTCGGGTCAAGCATCGAAATGTGCATGCAAGGCGTCGCAAGGACGGGCGGCCGGATCTTGTCGGTTGAGTCGGCGGGCGGTGGTGGGATAGTGTGCGCCGTTGGTTGGTTGGACCGGAGCGCCTGGATGCCCAATGCCCTGACCCGCGCCATCGCAAAAGCCGACAGCATCCTGCTGACGACGCCCGATCTCGACGGCGACGCGGTCGGCGCGATCGCGGCGTTGGGCCGGGCGATCGCGGTGCGGTGGCCCGACAAGCGGGTCATCGTGCTGGCCGACGAACCCCTGCCCGCCCGCTATGCCTTCCTGGTGCCGCCCGACCTGCCGTTTCAAATGGCCGATGCGGTGCCGGTTTCGCCCGTCGACCTCGCGCTGGTCATCGATGGTGATCCGGCGCGTTTTCAGGCCGTGCAGCCCCATTTTGCCGCGGCAAGGCAGCGCGGCATGGTCGATCACCACAAGAGCAGCGATCTGGGCGATCTCGACGTCGGTCTGCTCGACCCGCTGGCGGCGAGCACCACCGAGCTGGTCTTGCGGCTGTGCGATCACTGGGGCGTGGCGCTCGACCCGGCGCTGGCCGAGGCCATCTTCACCGGCATGGCGTTTGATACCTCGGTGTTCCGCTATCGCCTCACCCGCCCGCGCACCCTTCGCGCGGCGGCGCGGCTGCTCGAGACCGGCATCGACCACGCGCAGATCGTCGATCGCGTGCTGATGTCGCAGCCGGTCGAGCGCGTTCGGCTGCGCGGGCAGATGATCATGAGCATGCAGCTCGCCGCCGAAGGCCGGCTGGCGTGGGCTTCGCTCACCGCGGCGCAGGTCGACGCCGCCGAAACCGGCGGTCTGGTCGACGACCTGGTCTTCATCGAGGGCGTCGAGATCGGCCTGCTGGCCGTCGAGCGCGGCGATGGGCGGGTCAAGGTCAGCCTTCGCAGCCGCGGCGGCATCGACGTGTCCGCGCTGGCCCGCCGGCTGTCGCCCCATGGCGGTGGCCACGCTCGCGCCGCGGGGGCCACGCTGCGCGCTTCGCTCGACGACGCGACCGAGCGCGCGGTCGTCGCCGCGCTGGCCGCGCTTGGCCCACCGGTCAACGACGGGGCGGCCGGGGTCTGACCTCTTCGCTCATCCAACGGCGCAACCGCGCTTGCAACCGCTCGAAGACCTCGGGTTCGGCGTCGAGGCGGTCGACGCGCTCCTGGGGGTCTTCGGCCAGGTTGTACAGCCTGTACTCATCAAAGGTGATGCCATATTGCAGCTTCCACGGCCAGTCGACGACGGCGCGCCGGTCGGAGTGGGTGGCGTCTTTGACCATCTCGATGAACACCGGCGGATGCGGTGGCGGCGCGGTCTCGGTGGCATAGGGCAACAATGACACCCCGGGCAGCTCGGGCGGCACCGGCGCGCCGGCCAGCGCGAGCACCGTGGGCACCAGATCGATGAGGCCGACCGGCGCATCGATCCGGCGCGGCTCGACGCCCGGCCCGGCGATGATCAACGGCACCCGCACCTGATCGTTGAACAGATGCTGCCCGTGATAGCGGTAGCCGTGCTCGTAGAAGCCTTCGCCGTGGTCGGAGTGCACGATCAGATAGGTGTTGGCGGCCAGCGGGCTGGTCTCAAGCCAACGCAGCAGGCGGCCCACCTGGGCATCGGTGAAGTGGATCTCTTCATCATAGCGGTCGATGTCTTCGGGCCCGAAGTCGACGTCGGGGTGGTCTTGATAGAAGTGATGCGGGTCGAAGTAATGCAGCCAGAGCAGGAACGGCGGATCGTCCTTTGGACGCCCCGCCAGCCATTGCAGCGCCTTGTCGGTGACGATCTGGCCGGTGATGACGTGCGGCATGCGCTGCTGGTAGGCCTGCACGATGTCGAGATCCCATTCGGCGAAGCCTTGGTCGAGCCCGTAGCCGGGCAGGAAGAACCGATGGCATGGCACGCCGGCGGTGTGATAGCCCACGGCGGCGAGGCGCTCGGCGATGGTGATGTTCTCGGGGTGGATCGAGGCCCAAAGGTCGGGCGTGCGGTCCAGCTCGCTGAAATAGCGGCCGATGAACATCGAAGGGATCGATGCCTTGGTCTGCGGGCCCTGAGCAAAGGCCCATGTGAACCGCAGCCCGGCGCGGGCGAGCGCGTCCAGATTCGGCGTGGTCGGGCGCTCGTAGCCCAAATAGCCGACGTGGTCGGCGCGCAGGGTGTCGATGGTGATCCAGATCAGGTTCGGCCGCGCGACCAGATGCGGCGCGGCGGCCACCGGCGGCGGCGGCGGTGCGGGCGCCTCGGTGCCCGGACTGTCGCCGCCGAAGCAGTCATCGTCGACGCCGTTGCGCGGGATCTCGGTCGCGCCGGGGTTCACCGCCGGATCGCCGTCATCGCAGTCCCCGCCGCCGAGCAGGCTGGCATAACCGTCGCCGTCGGCGTCGAAGAGCGGCTGGCCGAGCACCATCAGCGGCTCGAAGACCAGCGTCTCGCTGAGCAGCGCGCGCTTCACCGCGGCCCGCGCTTCGAGGTGGAAGACCAGATCGGCCCCGGCGAGCGCGTTGAGGGCGGCGACCACAAAGACCGCGCGCCGGATGGCCCCGCCCGAGAGGCGCCGGGGATGCACGCGGCGCAGCAGGGCCGTGAGCGTGAGCGTGAGCAACGGATACGCCAGCAGGAAGCCAAGACCCCACCCGCCCAGACGCTCGGCGAGGGCCTCGTTGGCGGCGAGGCTGGCGAGCAGCGCGGTCAGGGCGACGACCAGCAGCGCGCCGCCCAGCGCCGCACTCGCCGGAAAACGCAGCCGCTCGTCGAGCCTCGCGAAGAGCAGGCGCAGCGACGCCCAGAGGTACAGGGCGGCGAGACCCGCGACCGGCGTGGCCAGCGCCAAGGCCGCGCCGCCGACCACACGGTTATGCGTCTTGGTGAGCAGAAGCATCGCGGCGACGTAGAGCACGCTGCCAAACGCGAGCACCGCGATGAGGCCGGCGCTCGCGTCGGCGGCGCGGGTGGTCTCGCTTGATTGCGTTCCGCCGATGCGCCGGGCCCGCGTGCCGATGGCGGTGAGCGCGGCGACGATGAACGCGAGCAGCAGGCCGACCAACGTATAGGGCGCGGCCACGTACAGCCCGGCCAGCGCCCGGTCGGCGGCGGTCAGCTCGCCGTCGGCCAGGCCCAGATGCGCCGCTTCGACCGCGCCGAGCAGCAGCGCGGCGAGGAACAACGCAAAAAACAGGGCGCGCGGCAGGGCGGTCATCGCGGCAGTATAGCCTTCAACCCGCGCGGCGGCGATCTACACCCATCGTCGGCGAGCCATCGCGAAGCCGCCTTGTGTATACTCCGCGCGCGTCGCCCACCTTGGAGAGCCCGTGCCTCGCGCCGCCCGCGTCCTGCTGCTCGTTGGCCTCGCGCTCGGCAGCGTCTATCTGCTCGCGTTCATCGCCATGGCGGCGCTGCGGGTGCCATTCAACTTCGAGATCGAGTGGATGGAGGGCGGCATGGTCGCCCACGCCGCGCGATTGCTCGATGGCCAGCC
>JAGQJJ010000203.1 GCA_020430675.1 Myxococcales bacterium | reverse complement strand
GCCGCGCGTCGCCCGAAGCGGGGCGCGCGCTGCCAGCGCCAGGCGTCGGCCACGATGGCGTCCAGATCGCGCGTCGCCCGCCAGTCGAGGCCGCGGTGGCTGGCGGCGGGATCGGCGACCAGCAGCGGCGGATCGCCGGCGCGGGGCGGCGCGACGACCTGCGGCACCGGCCCGAGCACACGCTCGACCGCGGCGAAGACCTCGCGCACCGACGCGCCGCGGCCCGTACCCAGGTTGAAGACCGCGCGGCTGCCGCCGGCCATCAAGCGGCGCGCGGCGGCCAGATGCGCGTCGGCCAGGTCTTCGACGTGCACGTAGTCGCGAATGCAGGTGCCATCGGGCGTGGGGTGGGCGTCGCCGAACAGCCGCACCGCGGGGCCACCGGCCGCCGCAGCCAGCGCCAGCGGGATCAGGTGCGTCTCGGGGTGGTGGGCTTCGCCGAGCCAGCCATCGGGCGCCGCGCCGGCGGCGTTGAAGTAGCGCAGGCGGATCGCCTCGATCTGCCCCGCGGCTTCGGCCGCCACGACCATGCGCTCCATCGCCGCCTTGGTCTCGCCGTACGGGCTGGTGGGCGCGATGGGCGCGTCCTCGGCGATGGGCCGGGCGGTGGCGGCGCCGTGCACCGCGCAGGTCGAGGAGACGACCAGCCGGCGCACGCCCGCCTGCACCATTGCGGCCAGCAGCGCCGCGGCGCCGCCCACGTTCACGTCCCAGTAGCCGATCGGGTCGCGCTGCGATTCGCCGACCGCGACGCGCGCCGCGAAGTGCAACACCGCGTCGACGCCTTCGAGCGCCGCGCCGAGGGCCTCGCGGTCGCGAATATCGGCGACGACCAGCGGACCATCGACCGCCTCGCGGTGGCCCTGCGACAGATCGTCGAACACGGTGACATTGAAGCCCGCGCGCACCAGCCGGCCGCAATGCGAGCCGACGTAGCCCGCGCCGCCGGTGACGAGGAGCCGGCCGTTCACGCCCCGGCCTGGCACGCCAGGTCGGCCCGCGCCGACATCGCCGCGAGCGTGCGCGCCAGCCCGTCGCGCAGCTCGACCTCGGGCGCCCAGCCGAGCAGCGCGCGGGCCCGCGTGATGTCAGGCCGTCGCCTGCGCGGATCCTGCGCCGGCAGGGCGCGATGCTCGATCGCCAGGGGCCGGCCACCGAGGCGGCTCACCACCTGGGCCAGCTCGGCGATGGTCATCTCTTCGGGGTTGCCCAGGTTGACCGGCTCGGCGTTGGCCGTGTTGCATTCGAGCAGGGCGAGCAGGCCGCGCACCAGGTCCGAGACATAACAGAAGCTGCGCGTCTGCTGGCCATCGCCGAAGAGGGTCAGCGGCCGGCGGGCGATGAGCTGGGCCAGAAAAGCCGGCACCACCCGCCCGTCGTCGACGCGCATGTCCGGGCCATAGGTGTTGAAGATGCGGGCGATGCGCACCTGCACGCCATCGCGATCGGCGTAGGCCCGGCACAGCGACTCGGCGACCCGCTTGCCTTCGTCGTAGCAGGCGCGCGGCCCGGTCGGGTCGACGTTGCCCCGGTAATGCTCGGGTTGAGGGTGCACGTCCGGATCGCCGTAGACCTCGCTGGTCGACGTCTGCAGCAGGCGAATGCCCCGCGATCGAGCCAGCTCAAGCGCGTTGCGCGTGCCGAGATAGCAGGTGTCGAGCGTGCGCACCGGGTCGCGCTGGTAATCGCGGGGCGAGGCCGGGCAGGCGAGGTTGAACACCGCGTCGACTTCAAAGCCGTACGGGCGCGTGACGTCATGCCGGACGAACGTGAAGCCATCGCATCCGCGCAGATCGGCGATGTTCTGCGGCCGCCCGGTCGACAGATCGTCGACGCAGACGACCGCGTCGCCCCGCGCGAGCAGCGCCCGGCAGAGGTGACTGCCGATGAAGCCGGCCCCGCCGGTGACGAGCACGCGGCGCATCAGTCGACCCACTGCCAGCGCTCGGCGCGCGCGCTGCGGCCGTCGTGGTCATTGGAGTACCCGCCGAGCGCATAGCGCAGCGTCGCCTGCTCGGAGCAGGCCACTTTCAGGCCCGCGCCTACGATGTAGGCGTGCAGATGATCATCTTCCGCCTTGTTGGCCTCGTACTCGGCGCGCGTGAACACCGGATCCATCGGCGCCTCGCCCAGCGCCGAGCGCCTCAGCAGCCATGCGCTGGTATCGACGCAGCGCGCGGGGTAGTTGCCGACCGCGTCGCGCACGATGTTGTCGCCCGGGGTGACCACGCCCTTCGCGGCCATCGCGCGATACTTGGCTTCGGCCTCGGCGTCATCGCGGCACCAGGGCCAGCGCGTGCGGGTATAGGGCTGGCCGTCCGCGTCGAATATGCGCATCCAGCCGTGCACCGCCGCCGCGCCGGTCTCGCGGGCGCATTCCAGCAGGCTGCCGAGGTGCGTCCTGGCGAAGACATTATCGTCGTCGAGGAACGCCACCCACTCGGTGGTGGCCATGCGGATCATCAGGTTGCGCAGGCGCGCCAGATGCGCCGGTCCCGATGCCTCGCCGGGGCGGCGGCGGCGCAGGTACCAGGTCAGCCGCGGGTGCTCGATGCCCGCCAGAGCGCGGTCGGTCTCGTCGCAGTCGTCGATCAGCACGAGGTGCTCGGCCTCGACGCCGGTCTGCTGCCGCACCGAGTCCAGACAGCGCAGCAGCCAGCTCGGCCGCCGCCGCGTCACGGTCAGCACGGTCACCGACATCAAGTCCCCCCGGAGAGTAGAGCCGCTTCGGTAAGCCACTCCCGCCCCATTGTCAATCGGTCGCGCGGATCTCACAGCGCACTGCTGTCAACCCGGCGGCGCGGCTTCGTAGAGCAGAAATTCCGCGGGCCACATCGCGTAGCCGCGCTCCTCCAGCTCGGCGGCGAACCCGTCGGCCTCGCCATCGACAAAAAAGGCCACCGGCACCCCCGCCTGGCCGGCCTCGGCTTCGAGGTGCCCGAGCAGTCGGGCCCGGGCCTCATCATCCGTCGCGTCGAGCCAGCTCACCGTGTGATAGCGCGGATCGCGCCAGACCAGCGCCTGGGCCGCGGGCGCACCGGGCGCGCCCAGGCGGAGCCAGCCGCCGCGGTCGATGAAGTGCCGGCGCAGCGTCTCGGGGGCGGCATCGTAGACCGTCCACTCCAGGTTGAGCCACGGCGGGAGGTGGCGGTCGGCGAGCCCCGCCTGCCAGGCGGCCCAATCGCCAGCGGTCACCGGCGCGGATCGGCGGGGCATCGCGCCCGTCGGCGCGCGCAGCCACAGCGTGCGCCGCTCGATGAGCTGGAAGCCGAGCGTGGGCAGCACGTGCATCTGCACGCGCTGGTCGGTCGAGGTCGACCCCCGAAACTGGCGCACGGGCTGGATGGCCTGCATGCGCCGCATCAGCTCGATCGTTGACGCCCGCGCGACCCCGCCCACCGGCACGTCGGGATCCTTGCGCAGACTGCCCATCCACCCCTCGGTGGGCGTCAGCCAGCGACCGCCGAGGCAGCCGACGATCCGCCCCTCAAATTCGACGGCGAGCATCAGCCGATCGGGCGCGGTGAGCCAAGCGTCGAGCTCCGCCTTCAGCGGATCCTGCCCGCGCCAGATCTTGTCGCAGATCGACCAGAGGGCCGGCCGATCGGCCGGTTCGGCGCGGCGGAAGGTGAAGGTCATTCGTGCACCTCGGCCGATGAAGAGGCCACACTGTCGGTCAGTACCTGGCCCGATTTCATCTCGATGACTCGGTCCGCCGCCGCAAAATAGCGGGCGTCGTGGCAGACGGCGATCACCACTCGACCCTCGCGCGCGAGGCGGGGCAGCAGCGTCTCGAAGTACCAGCGCTTGGTCTCGGGGTCTTGATGCGCATCCCACTCGTCGAAGATCGCGATCGGGCGGCGCTCCAGCAACGCCACCGCCAGCGCCAGCCGCCGCTGCTGACCGGTCGACAGCTCGAGGGGCTCGAACGCCCCGTCGCACAGGTCGACGACGCCCCCGAGCCCGACCTCGGCCAGCGCCGCCGCGATCTGCTCAGGGGTCGCGTCCAGCCCGTACGGCCGCTCGAAGAGCCAGGCGTCGGCGAAGGTCACCGTGAAATGTGCGCGCAGCGCCGCCCGGCTGACCGACTTGCCGTTGAGGTAGATCTTGCCGTGCGACGCGGGGTACAGGCCCGACATGATCTTCATGAGGGTCGTCTTGCCGCTGCCGTTGTGCCCGACGACAAACACCAGCTCACCGGGGCGAAAGGTCAGGCCGATGGGCCCGACCGCAAAGCCGTCTTCGAAGCGGAAGACGACCTTGCGCAGTTCGAGGCGGTCGACAAGCCCCGCCTGCGCCCCGGGCAGGCCGATCTCGGCCGTGGCCAGGGTGCGCTCCAGGGCGCAAAGCCGCTCCAGGGCGCGCTCGGCCAGCACGATGCGTCCCATACCAAGGAGCGCGAAGCTCGGCCCGCGGGTCATGAAGATGATGCTGACAAAAGCAAAAGCCGCGGTGCCCGACAGCCCGAACGGGCCGGTCACCAGCAGGGTCAACAAGCCGCACATGATGAGCGGCTGGGCCATGTTGAAGGCCGCGCTGACACTCTCCGCCCGGTCGTGCGCCGCGAGGGTCTCGTCGAGTTGATGGCGCCGCAAACGCACCTCGTCGCGCACCGCGCGCATCGCCGGCCGGTCGAGCAGAAAGCGCGGCATGCCGGTCCAGAGGTCGTTGAGGCCGCGGCCGACCGCCTCTTCCCGAGCGCCGTAGTCGCTCAGCGCCAACCGCTGTGCCCGCGCATTGTTCAGCATGCCCCAGAAGAGCCAGCCGAGGCCGGCGATGAGCGCCAGCGTGCCCAAACCGGCGACCGAGAATGCATAGAGCAGATAGCCGAGAATCTCGAACGCGGCGCGCAGATAGCCCTGCATCAACCCTGAGACGGCGCGCAGGTCTTCGAGGTCGCGGGTCATCAGGGCCAGCGTGCCTTGGTTCTGCTCGACCACGCGCAACTCGGCCCGGCGGACACGGTCGACGATCGACAGGCGCAGCGTATGAATCACGTCGCCGAGCACGGCAGCGAGAGCGTCGGACGAACGGATGTCGGTCAGGTAGGCAGTGACCGCCAGACCCGCATACCCGACCGCGAGCGCAGCAAAGAGCCAACCCTCGGGTCGATTGTTGACCACCCAGATCGCCAGGGGCAGGGCCAGACTCTTGATCATGCCCGATGCCGCGCACGCGGCGCTGGCGACGCGCGCCGCGCGCAAGGCAAAGAGCCAGCGCAAGAAGCTCATCGCTCGACCCGACGGCCACCGTCGAGCCGCAGCGTGTCGTCCGCGCGCTCGAAGAAGGCGTCATCGTGCGAGATGACCACCAGCGCCTTGCCAGCGGCTTTCAGGGCCGGCAGCAGCACCTCGTAGAAGCGGGCTCGGAAGACGGGATCCTGATCGGCGGCCCATTCGTCGAGCAACAGAACCGGGCGGTTCTGCAACAGGCAGAGCACCAGGCTCAGGCGTTTGCGCTGCCCGGTCGACAGGTCGATGGTGTCGAACGCACCGTCGCGGAGGTGAACCTTGTCGGTCAGGCCGAGCTGAGCCAACAGCGCCTCGACCTCGGCCGGCTTGGGGTCGAGACCATACAGCCGTCGATGCACGACCGGATCGGCGAAGGCGACCGAAAACAACGCGCGCCAGGCCGCGCTCTGGGGGTTCAGCGGCACGCCATCGACCCGGGCCTCGCCCTCGATCAGCGGATAGAGCCCGCACAAGCCCTTGAGCAGCGTCGATTTGCCACTGCCATTGGGGCCGATGATGAACAGGGCGCGGCCGGCGTGCACTTCGAGGTCGATCGGGCCCAGCTCGAACCCCCGGCGACCGGGCTGGTCGGGATGGCGGATGCGCACGCCCCGCAACTCGATGGTCCTGACCTCGGTCGGCGGGTCGGCCATCGCGCTCGCTTGAGCGTTGGGCATCGGCAGGTCGGCGAGCAGCTGGTCGAGGCGCTCGAGCAGCGGCACCGTGCTCACCGCGCCGCTCATGCCCCGCGCGAGCAGCATCGCGTAGCGCACCGAGAGCAGCGCGATGGCCATCAGCCCCGCGGCCACCTGGTCGCCTCGCGTGCTCAACAGGGGGACGACAAAAGCGACGATGCCAAACAGGCCGACGGTGCTGATGTTCATCCAAGCCCGATGCCGCGCGATCTGGCGGTCGATCTCGCGTTCGACCGCCCGGTGCTCGCGGCCGCAGCCTTCAACCGCCGACCACAGCGCTTCGCTGCGCGGCCGGTGCAGCCCCACCTCCCGGGCGCCGCCGAGCACCGCCCGCGCCTGGCGCACAAAAGCGTCGCGGGACTGATAGAGCGTGCGTGCGTGCCGGCGCCACGCCGCCGCCCAGCCGACCGAGATGCTCACCAGCGCGGCCAGCCACAAGAAGACGATCAGCGCGCCCTTGGGCGCGAGCAGCAGCATGTAGACCACGTAGAGCGCGCCGACCAGCGCGCCGCGCAGCAGCTCGATGAAGGCATAGGCGAAGCGCCGGAACTGCTCCAGGTCGGTGCGCAGCGTCGACTCGACCCGCGTGCGGTCGAGGTGCTCGAAGACCATCAGATTCAGCGACGCGAGCCGGTGCAGGACGTCGTCGGTGTAGTCGGCCGCAAAGGCGGTGAACGCGCCCTGCACCCGGGTGAACAGGTGTTTCATCCAGGCGCCCGACGCCAGCGCGGTGATCACCAGACCCGCGACCGGCGCAATGAGCCTGCCGCTCGGATCCGCGACGATGCGATGCAGGCAGACGAGCTGGACCACGTCGAGCGCCGCGAGCGCGATCAGATCGAACGCGACCGAAGCCGCGACCAGCCGGCTGCCGCCGGTGACGAGCTGCCCGCTTCGAATCAGCAAGTTCAGCATGGGCGCTGATCCCGGCGCTCGACCGCGGCGGCCGCGACCGCGCCGGCCTCGGCCGCGCAGCGTGACCACGCGAAGAGGCCCGCGCGGGCGAGGGCCTCCGCCGAAAGCCCCGGCCACGACGGCGTCTCGGCCGGAAGCGGCGCGTGGAAGAGGCAG